>JACZXR010000130.1 GCA_022571535.1 Deltaproteobacteria bacterium
TGCGCGGCACCTTCACAGTCAGGTGTGAGGGAGCGGCTAACCTCTTATCTCGGGCGTTGCTGGCGATCAGGTGAAGCGTTGAATCGGGCATTGGGACGGAATTTGTTCCAGGCCTCCCAGATGTCCTCAGAGACACCGGTATAGTGCGTCGCCGGACCGGCGGTCTCAGCGCCAAACCAATGGACGAACTCTTCATGCACGATCCACTGAACATCGTCGGGGGACTTTGCCTCGCGGAGTCTCGGAAAAAGTGTGCTGACCTCTGGATCATAATCGTCGTCGGGAGCCCCGATGGCGATCAGCCGAATGGGATCGGCTTCCCACACGAGCCGAGACACCTCCGTATAGAGGCTGCCATACACAGCCTTCAATGCGTCCTGCCTTTTCCTACGGTTCTCACTCATACGCCACTAAGTAGTTGACAGTGCGGAACACCCACATATCCAGCCCCGACCCCACCTCACAGTAATTATGACCCGAATCCGGGTGGATCATGCATCGATTGTGGCATGTTCTAAAGCCCCTATGTACCTACGAGAACATAGTGTGTCGCTGGCCCTTTTTCGGTCACCTTCCCGACACCCATTGGAACTTCTTCAGCTTGGTCGTACTGTTCAATAAAGTGTTTGTTCTCTTGATGGATTTGCTGGATCAAATCGTTGTCAAAGACATCGAGGACGGGGAGGCGGCGGAGAAGGCCGTGGCAGCAGACTGGGTAAATTGTGTACCGGGTTTGGTGCAATCGTTTTGGTACATCGCAACAATGTTGGATTGCAGCACCAGTCTCCTTCTGGTTCTAACGGTGAATTTCTTAAATTTCTCAAGTCGTTGTTTTTGCTTCTTTGTCATTTCACTCCGGCCTCTTCTACAATCTTGATTTCCTCCTCTGTTAGCCCATAGAGTTCATAGCTGACCTGGTCAATCTGGCGGTCGGCGGCATCAATCTTGCGCTGAAGGCGGGTTTTCCGCTCTGGGTTGTTTGCGGCTGATCCAAATAAAGACTCGCTTTTTCCCAACCGACTTTTTTCCGAATCAACCATAAAGAGCCAAGAGCAGTCTTGACTCTTTACCAATCAAAGGGAGGAGCGACGCCATAAGTACTCACCGGTATGCTTCTCGCCTGTGGGCAACACCATAAACGAAGATGTGTTTCGTTTGGCCATCGATAGTATAAAGCACCCGGTAATCACCAATCCGTAACCGGTAGCCTTCTTCTCCCTGAAGCTTTTTACTGCCAGGAGGGCGGGGATTTGTCTCCAGGGTGAGAATTCTATCACTGATGCGCTTGTGGATCTTATCGGGCAGACGGTCCATTTCCCTCTCCGCTGACCGCTTGATCTCAACTGTATATCCCACCTACGCCTGCCGCTTGCGATCTTTCAGGTAATCTCGGAAGGGACGGGATGGTTCCTTTTTTCTCTCCTCAATAGTGGCGAGATCAATCAGATCGTGACGGAGATTTCGGTCCTTCACAAGGCCGAGGAGTATAAGCTCTCTGTCCCGCCTTGGAAGGGATCGGATAGCCATGAGAAAACCCTCCGCCAATTTTTCTGGTTTAGCCAATGGAAAACACCTCCTTTGTAGCAATCAGTATATCCTATCTTCAAAGAGTCCCAAATCGCTAAGGCCTCTCTGAAACTAAGCGAAACCCTGGGCCATCGAATAGGTAGGGTCGAGGACTGGCGCGGTATCTCGTAGGTGATACCTATCTGTTGGCCGTCTCTTTCGTCTGACGGTGCCTCACTAGCCTCACCGTAAACCCGTCTCCAGCCCCCGCCGCATCAAACCGGACGTGACCCTTTCGGTCATCCGGCTTACCTGAGCCCTTCACCCTAAAGCGCTATATGCCTATTGTGCTGGGAGTACTTTCACGGAACACCCGCTACTCCGCCTCTTCCAGCCAACTCAGCTTTCGCCTTACGGTATATCCTTCGCCTCAGTTCTTGCAGTTCTATGGAAGGTTTTATCATGCCTCCCCTGCCTCACTTAGCGGTCAAAGAAGTTAGACTCAGCATGGCCCCTTCGCTCCATCCGCATTACCAGACTTCATCACTAATACGGGCCACTCCGCCATCCTCTTGCCTTCGGCCCTTTTCCCGTATCCACAGTTATAGGGCCTACCTTTCTCCAAGGATTTCTCCCCGGGGCAAGTAGGACTTCTCCAGTTTCCATCGTGTCCCTGTTACCGTGTCGCCGCCACTACCCCGCCGGTGTGGTCTATCCCTTTAGCCAGACTGAAATAGCCCATACGGTCTTCACCGCTATTTGACCGGCTCGACCACCGGAATCTTGGCTGTAACGAGGCTTGCTCAGCGTTCACTCGCGTTGCAACCCGGTAACTCGCTCACCAGCCCGAAGCAGGCTTTGTCGGTAGGCTTCAGCATGTCGATTACTCTCCATGCTGCTACCCAAGCTAGGCGGCTTCTGCGCCGCGGGACTTCCCACACATTGAGGGTCACCCTATGGATCACGACAGCAATTCATCTGGACACACCAAATATCAGGCCCGTCCCGCTGAGTTATATTTCAGCTAACCGCCGAGGAGGCCAGAGTTTTGAGATTCCAAATTGGAATGTCAAAACCCACAGGGCGAGGGGGTCGCCGGTATTCGCCGTATGTGTTCACCGAACAGGGTATTGCCATGCTCTCCAGCGTCTTAAGGAGTAAGCGTGCAGTCCAGGTCAACATCGAGATCATGCGTACCTTCGTTCGTCTGCGCCAACTACTCGCCACCAATGCCCAACTGGCACGGAAACTTGAGGCGTTGGAGAATAAGTACGACACCCAGTTTAAAGTGGTCTTCGACGCTATCCCCCAACTTATGTCCCCGCCGGAGCCAAGGAAGCGGAAGATCGGCTTTCTTGCGAAGGAAAGCGCGGCAAAATACGGAAGGTCAGAAATTAACCTGAGGCGTTAAGAACGTCGATCAGCAGGGGAAAAAGCGAGATGGGGAGAATTGTTTAGATTGTCGTGCCTGACCCCCGGCATATTTCTTGCCTCATGACCGAGCTGCGCGATTGAGGCCTTTAGCAGGCTGTTGAAACCCCCTCCGTTCACCGGCGATGCCCAACATCTTTGCCATCTCGAGCGTCCTGCGGGCGCGCTCCACGATCGGCCGGTCGATCAACTGCCCACCAAATGAGATGGAGCCGTCTCCTCTGGCCACCGCCTCCTCATAGGCCTTAACCACCTGCTGGGCATAGTCGATCTCCTCTGGGGTGGGGCTAAAGACACTATTGATTGGATCGATCTGGGAGGGATGAATCAGCGACATGCCGGAAAACCCCAGACGGCGCGACTGCCGGGCAAAGCCCCACAGCCCTTCATTGTCCTTAAGATCCACCCAGACTCCGTCCACAGACTGAACATGGGCTGAGGCTGCAGCCACGACCATTGCCGAGCGGGCATAGATCATGTCGCGCGCCTCTGCCTCGCGGCTCGTCGGCAGTCCAAGCTCTCGACCAAAATCTTCCGCTCCAAACATCAACCCGATCACCCGCGCAGAGCAGGCGGCAATCGTGGGAGCATTAAGAAGCCCTTTAGGGCTCTCGATGGCAACGAGCAGTCTGACGGCGCCGGCGCTCATCCCGAGCTCAGGCTCACGCTTCTTCAGAATGGCCTCTACTTTAAGTACTTCCTCTGGCGTATCGACCTTGGGCAGCACCAAGCCGTTTAGACCCTTGCGGAGCACCGCCTTGAGGTCCGCGTCCATACGCGCATGCCCGATGTCATTGATGCGGACAAAGCGTGCGGGGCTATTGGGAGGACTCTCCCTACCCAGGGCCCCGCCGATCAACGTGCGTGCGGACTCTTTCTCACCAGGGGCAACCCCGTCCTCAATATCCAGCATGATGGCGTCGACGCTGAGTCCCATTGCCTTATCAATCATGCGCTGGCGATGGCCGGGTACAAACATCCAGGAACGTAACAGGTCCATAGCGATCTTCTCCGTCTCTGTCGCTGTCTCTCAATACGACTTCGGCATTCCCAACACGTGCTGCCCCAGATAGGCCAGCACGAGGTTGTTGCTCACCGGTGCAATCGTGAGAAGGCGTGTTTCGCGGAATTTCCGCTCCACATCGTAGTCCACCGAAAAGCCGTAACCCCCATGGGTCGTAAAACAGGCATTGGCCGCCTCCCAGGAAGCCTCTGAGGCGAGAAATTTGGCCATGTTAGCCTCGGCACCGCACCCCTCTTGACGATCAAACTTCGCCGCTGCCTGAAAACAGACGAGGTCTGCTGCCTCAACATGAGCATAGGCCTGGGCAATGGGAAATTGAATCCCTTGATTGGCACCGATAGGACGACCGAATACTCTCCTTTCCTTGGCATATTTGGAGGCGCGCTCGATGAACCAGCGCCCGTCCCCGACGGCCTCCGAGGCAATCAAGATGCGCTCCGCATTCCATCCATCGATGATGTAGCGAAATCCCTTTCCCTCTTCACCGAGCAGGTTTTCGGCGGGAACCTCCAGTCCATCGAAGAACAGAAGACTGGTGTGCTGATTGATCATGAGGTCTAGCGGTTTGACCTCTAGCTTACCCCTGGACTCCCTGAGATCCACGATAAAAACCGATAGCCCCTGGGTCTTATCCTTCAAGTCGTCATAGGGAGTGGTCCGGGCCAGAAGGAGCATCAGGTCAGACTGGAGCACTCGGGAGATAAAGATCTTCTGGCCATGGACAAGGTAGCGGTCACCCTTACGCACCGCCATGGTCTGAATACGAGTGCTCTCGGAACCGGCGTCGGGCTCAGTGACCGCAAAGGCTTGAAGGCGCAGCTCCCCGGCGGCCACCTTGGGCAGATACCGTCGTTTCTGCTCCTCACTGCCGTGCCTGAGAAGAGTGCCCATGGTATACATCTGGGCGTGGCAGGCCGTTGAGTTGCCACCACAGCGGTTGATCTCCCCCAGGATAATACTCGCTTCGGTGATGCCCAGACCACTGCCCCCATACTCCTCCGGGATCAGGGCAGCAAGCCACCCCAGCTCCGTGAGTTTACGGACAAACGCCTCCGGATATTCCCTCTTTCGATCCACGTCACGCCAGTAGGCATCAGGGAACTCCCGGCATATCTTTCGGATCTCATCCTGAATCTGGAGCTGTTCCTCGGTTAAGTTGAAATCCATTAGCGCCTCCTCAAGGCCTTGGCCTAGTATATATTTGAAGAGCCAAAATGCAAAATTGGGATTTGCCTGCTTTGCACTTTTCCCACGGCATTGTATGATACAGCAAACCAATCGGGAGGAAAGGAAGATGGCCGTCAAGCCTGGCTGGGAAGGCAGATACTTTGAGGACTTTGAAATAGGGGATATCTACCGCTGCCGCCTCGGCCGCACTATCACAGAGGCAGACAACATCTCGTTCACGCTGCTTACCAACAACACAAACCAGATCCACTTTAACAGCGAATACGCCAAGCGAACGGAATTCGGAAGGTGCCTGGTCAACAGCGCACTCACACTGGCCATCGTGGCAGGTTTGGGAGTCGCGGACGTCAGCGAGAATGGCTTTGCCCTCGGCTGGGACGAGATCAAACTGCCCAACCCCCTCTTTGCTGGCGACACGATTTACTCCGAGTCCGAAGTGCTGGAGAAGCGCGAGTCGAGGTCAAAGCCCCAATGGGGGATCGTCAAAGTCCGCACCCGTGGCATCAAGCAAGACGGCACAGTGGTCATTGATTATACGCGCAGCGTCATGGTGTGGAAGCGAGCCCACGCCCCTAAGCGAGACCTCTTCCCTGAGATCAAGGATGAGGCTAAGTAACTGCCTGAGGGTGTAGTCGCAAGAATGAAGGCAAAGAACTCATCCCAATCTTCCAAACCTCTGGCCCTAGAAGGGATTCGGGTGGTTGCCTTCGAACAGGTCCTGTCCGGCCCGTTCTGCACCAGCATCCTTTCGGACATGGGGGCAGAGGTTATCAAGATCGAGCGGCCGGGGATAGGAGACGTGATCCGATCCTGGGACACAGCCGTTCGGGGGCTCTCCTCCGGGTTTGTGTGGCTCAACCGGAACAAACGAAGCCTGACCATAGACGTTAAAAAAGACCCTGGACAAGAGGTTGTCCATCGCTTGGTCCGGAAGGCCGATGTCTTCTTTGAGAACTACGCCCCCGGGGTGGCCGGACGAGTGGGCCTTGGCTACGAGCAACTCGAGGCCTTAAATCCCCGGCTCGTTTTCTGCTCCATTTCCGGGTATGGCCAGGACGGCCCCTACCGCGACGTAAAGGCCTACGATCTGCTGATTCAGGGAGAAGGTGGGATCATAGCTTCAACAGGATACCCCGATCGACCAGCCAAGGCCGGCATCGCTATCGCCGATATTGCTTCAGGGATGTATGCAGCCTTGGCCATCGTGCTAGCCATCTACCAGCGGGAAAAAACCGGACAGGGTCAGCAGGTTGACATCTCGATGTTCGAGTCCATTCTTTCATGGCTAGGATATTTTCCCCACCATTACTGGCATCGAGGGGAAGAACCGGCCCGTGTCGGTATGCGACACCTCTATGTGACTCCCTACGGCCCTTACATGGCAGGCGACAACGAGTATGTAAATCTTGCCGTGACCAGCACCCGCGACTGGGAGGTCTTTTGCCGCAAGGTGATTGAACGTCCGGAACTACTGGAGGATCGGCGATTTTCCACTGTGGAGACGAGACGAGAAAACCGAGATGTTCTCGAGGGGATGATCGAAGAGATTTTCTTGCAAAAAAACCACGATGAGTGGCTGGAACGTCTCAGCCAAGCTGAACTGCCGCACGGAAAGATCAGGGGCATCGCCCAAGTTCTCGCCCACCCCCAGGTTATCGCCCGGCAGATGATCCGTGAAGTCGAGTCACCGGTAGGACGCGTCCC
>JACZXR010000131.1 GCA_022571535.1 Deltaproteobacteria bacterium
CCACATTTCCCTGAGTTCGCCAAACTTCGATCAAATGATTGCAGAATTCCTTTTCGAGCACTTCCGGAACCAGGAGTACCGGCGCCTGCATCATAATCTCCGTGGGCTCGAGCCGCGGGATCCCTTTTAGGGCGCCGAGGATCCTCTGCATGGAAGGATCTCGATCTGATAACGGATGCGACTCTATGATCCTGAGGTTGGGACCAAGAACGAAAACTGTCATCCTCTCACTGGGATCCGCCCCGTAAGAGGAACCAACCGAACCTTCAGCATCTGAAAGTATTGGAAAGGAAATCCCGTGATCATCTGCAACCCTTTGGTTAGTAGCAGGGGCATCATGGGTCACGGCAAAGACCGATATTTTCTCTTGCACACGTTCACTCAGGGCCTTGGAAAACCATACGAGGATGTCCCACATCTCGTTGCTTTCATTCGTCCCGAAGAAGAAAAGAACCGTAGCCGTTCCACCGGCCCAACCGTAGAAGCGCATTGGCGAACCGTCTTGTCGCGGCAGGACAAAATCAGGTGCCCAGTCTCCTCGGATAAGCAATTGTTCCCTCCTGTCAATCAGACGAATACCCCACTACGGAACCATTCCCATACGGTCACGCGGTCACATCCCCCTCCCCCTGGCCTTACCGCTTCCTGTAATTAGCACGCCTAAGTTCCCATCCTTAAAGGCAACAGAGACAGTATCGACCCTCTGCCGACCCTGCCCGATATCTTGATCCAGCCGGTTTGCCTTGAGGAACGATCGCTCCACGTTGAGAACTCGTAGGCTTCACCCGATCCTTTCTCAATAAAATCCCCCCTGGCCCCATACCAGCACGCCTTCTAAGGATGCCCCAAGCGGCTACTCACAGTACAAACTGGCCGACCATCTATCGTTTTGGACAGAGAGTATTCAATAAAATGCAATACGTCAACTCGACTGACAGAACCCTAAGGTCGAGAACCAAGGCTTGTTCCAAAGCAAAGCAGATCTTAATTTCACCTCAAGACGCATTTGAACAACGCTTTATTACTTAAAGCAAACGCCTGTCGAAAAAATGATGGTTGGAAACAAAATGGAAACATCCGGCAATTTAGGATAGAGTGAACCTACGCAAGCTATTGGAAAGATGTAGCCGTCTTAGGCGGATCGGATTAGCACGATGGGGCTTTGGCTAATGGCTTCCTCCCCAATAGAGATCTCCCGGGTTGGTCGAAATCCCATGGGACCAAACATATGCCCCCCTTGTTATTTGGCGAAGGAACGGATGTATGCAACCAGGTCTTCAAGCTCCGCCGGTTTTAACTTCTTCGAATAGGCAGGCATACGCTTGGACTTCGCAACGGCTGTGCCGCCTTTCATGATGATGGCCTTAAGAAACTTATCGGGTAGCTTGGACATGGCGGTCTTGTCCGTCCAATCAGACGCCTTTATCTTCATCGCCTTTGCAGCGGGTCCTTGTCCCATTCCGCTTTCCCCATGACACGATGCACATCGCAGTGAATTAAAGATCTTGGCCCCTGCCTTGGGATCACCTTGAGCAAAGGGTTCTAAACTGCGGGTCATAGAGCGTCCCGGTACCCCGGTTGTAGGGTGGGGTTTTTTTGGCGAGGGAGGCGAAGGCAACGTCGGCTCCATTGTTGGGGCAGCAGATTGATCAACCTGAATCCGACTAGAACCGGGACCTAGCACAGGGTCATCCTGTGAAGGTTCGGCTGCCTGGCCGTCATTTGTGAACAAAACAACGAAGAGGAACCATATGGCCAGAGAAACGCCAACAGCAAAGCAGTTCTTGCCATGCATAAGCTACCTTAGTTGAGGTACATACAATCTCGCATCAGATATTGATCAGTTCATTTGGAAGGCGACATTGTTTCAGGTCTTTTCATGCTTCGACTAGGCTCAGCGTGAACGGAATCATCGGCACGGATAAGTCTGGAGCCGTTCGCCCTGAGTGTGTCGAAGGATGAACGGCGCGATCTGCATACGGCTCTTCAATTTTGGCGTCGTCCTACTTATGAACTCCTTAGTAGGTTAGATGCTAAATTGCCATATAAGTAAAACAGTGTGTCAAGACAGAAATCCGTATTGAGGCCACACGTGAAGATGGATGTTCATTCGTCAGCCAGGTGAGACGTTGTTCTCAATCGGGGTGACGTCCAATTTAACTTTTTAAGATAGTGAATTTCAGTTAAAACAGGTCCTTGAAGGTGGAGGTAGAAATCTCCCCCTTAAAGAAATTTTCGAGCATCCGGTTACGTTGCCCGGATTGTAGGATTTGGACGGCCTTATCGAGCTGTTTCGCGGAGATGGCACCGTCGGTGTAAAGTTTCTTCAGGCGCTGGATACGGTCGTCGATGGAGAGCTTATGAAGCGTCTCCGGTACAGAGACCACCACAAGGTCTCCTGCAATGGAGCTCCGCAGAACGGGCTCCTGAATCCCTCCTTCCTGACGGGCAACCTCCGGCACCTCACGCGATAAATAGGGATACAGTTCCAGCAGGGTCACATACCCATCGCCGTTTGTATCGGCCTTGCCCTGAAGCCCGTCCAGGACGAATTTAGTGAACAAGCCGTGTCCCAGCTTGGGGAGCTCCAGCGCTACTTGGTTTGGCTTGGCTGCCGCCACGATAGCCTGCCCCGTGCCGGCGAGCCTCTCGTACAGGTCGCTGCTCAGAGACCCCGGTCGAAAGCCGGTTATGTTAGCGCATGACTGTCATGACTTTGGATCTTCGTTCCTCGGGGACGAATTTTCCGGCCGCGGATGAAGGTCCCGGGTGCCGTGAACACTCCGGGCTAGAGGGCCGCGACGCCGGCGATCTCGATCAGATAATCCGGATTTGCCAGGCCTTTTACCACCACCAGGGTACTCGTGGGCGGAGTTCCCTTATAGTTTTGATTTCGAACCCGGTTATAACCCTCGCGATATTTGATATCCGTGATGTACGTCGTCGTCATCACGAGGTTATCCAGGGACCCGCCGACCTCCTTGAGCACGGCCTGGAGATTTTCGAAGACCTGCTTCGCCTGCGCTTCGATATCGCCCTTGCCGACCACGTTGCCGTTCTTGTCGCTGGCCGTTTGGCCGGCGATAAAGAGCAATTTGCCTGGCTGTGTGACGATTCCCTGCGAATAACGCGGTCTGGGATCCGACAAACTTTGCGGTTGAATGGCTTCTTTCATGGTCTCCCCCTTCGTCTTGTTGGACTTCACCCCTTTAAATAAAAGGAATCTGCTTTTGAGGAGTGGCCACCAAGAAACGAAGAATTTCCGAAGCAGCCACCGGTCAGCCCGCTCTCGAGAGCCCCAAACGGGTGCCGGACCGGCAAACGGGCCAGCCCTCCTTCCTTTTGGGTGGACGATATCCAATAACGGGTAATTATGTCAATCCGACCTACAAATTAGTTTTTGATAGGAACCGTAAAGCCTGCGGCCAAGCCTGTTCCACAGCAAAGCGGTTTCGTTCATCGACGCTTTAATTGAGTCTTGGGGCCACCAATGTCCATTCTTGCCGGGACGTTCATGTGATCCCGCGTTGACATCATAGCTCCCCGTCGGATACTGTCTCCGCAAAGGTTGTAGAGCAGTCAGCAATCAGCTTCGGCTGGTGGAGGCCACGGTATGAAGTGTCCCCGCTGCCAGGAAGAAAACCCTCCGCAGGCGAAATTCTGTCTGGAGTGTGCAGCTCCTCTCGCTCAAACCTGTACCCACTGCGGCACGCAGCTTCCTGTTTCTGCCAAGTTCTGTCCCGAGTGTGCGCACCCAGTTACTGCTCGGCCTGCCACTCCGTCACGGTTCCCCTCTCCTGAGGAGTACACTCCTAAGCATCTCTCTGAGAAGATACTGGCTTCCAAGAGTTCTTTGGAGGGCGAGCGGAAACAGGTGACCGTACTGTTTGCTGATCTCAAGGGGTCCATGGAGTTACTCGCCGACCGTGATCCTGAGGAGGCGCGAAAGCTCCTAGATCCTGTCCTTGAACACATGATGGAGGCCGTTCACCGCTACGAGGGGACGGTGAACAGGTGATGGGAGACGGGATTATGGCGCTGTTTGGAGCGCCCCTAGCCCATGAGGACCATGCCGTTCGGGCATGCTATGCCGGTCTCAGGATGCAGGAGATGATCACGCGGTACGGCGACGAACTGCAACGCTCCCATGGGGTCCCCGTGCAGATCCGGGTGGGCCTGAACTCCGGCGAGGTGGTCGTCCGCTCGATCGGCAACGATCTGCACATGGACTACACCGCGGTAGGACAGACAACTCACCTGGCTACAAGGATGGAGCAGATGGCCAAACCAGGCTCGATAGTGGTGAGTGACGACACGCACAAGCTCACGGAGGGATATTTTCAATTCAAGGGATTGGGGCCAGCGCAGGTCAAGGGAGTCAGTGAGCCGCTAGATATTTACGAAGTGCTGGGTGTGGGGCCGCTACGGACCCGTCTTCAGGTGGCGGCCAGACGAGGGCTGGTGCGCTTTGTGGGTAGACAGAGCGAGATAGAGCAGAAGAGGCGGGCTTTGGATTTGGCCAGGGCAGGCCACGGGCAAATCGTAGCGGTGATGGGGGAGCCCGGAGTAGGAAAGTCCCGTCTGTGCTATGAGTTCAAGCTCATCTCGCAGGGGGAGTGCTTGGTTTTGGAGGCCTTCTCGGTCTCACACGGGAAGGCGTATCCCTATCTGCCGCTCATAGAGCTTTTTAAAGACTACTTTCAGATTGTGCCTCAGGATGATGAGCGCAGGAGGCGGGAGAAGGTAGGTGGCAAGGTGCTCATGCTGGAGCGCAGTCTGGAGGACACCCTGTCCTATCTGTTTTCTCTTTTGGGGATCTCCGAGCCTGGCTCTCCCTTACAACAGATGGACCCGCAGATCAGGCGGAGGCGTACGTTCGAGGCGATCAAGCGGTTGCTGTTGCGAGAGAGTTTAAACCAGCCCCTGCTTCTTCTCTTTGAGGATCTGCACTGGGTGGACAGTGAGACCCAAGCCTTTCTGGATATCCTGACCGAGAGTGTAGCCTCTGCCAGAATCCTTCTGCTGGTTACCTATCGCCCTGAGTATCGGCACAGTTGGGGGAGCAAGACCTACTACACCCAGCTTCGGCTTGATCCTTTGGGGCGGGAGGATGCGCAAGAGATGCTCAGCGCTCTTTTGGGAAACAGGGCGAGACTAACACCTCTAAGAAAACTTATTCTGGATAAGACGGAAGGCAACCCCTTTTTCATGGAGGAGGTGGTACAGGCTCTGGCCGAGGAGAGAGTGCTGGTAGGAGAGAGGGGGAATTATCGACTGGAGAAACCCTCTACGGAGCTGCATATTCCTCCCACGGTGCAGGGGACGTTGGCAGCCCGGATAGACCGGCTAGGGGGAGAGGAGAAAAGGCTCCTCCAGACCCTGGCGGTGATAGGGAAACAGTTCTCCTTGAGCTTACTCAAGGAGGTAGTGGAGGAGCCTGAAGAGGAACTCTATCGGTTGTTGTCCCATCTACAGGGAGGGGAGTTTATCTACGAGCAGCCGGCGTTTCCGGAGGTGGAGTACACGTTCAAGCATGCGCTGACGCAGGAGGTAGCCTACAACTCAGTGCTGATGAAGCGGCGCAAGGTATTGCATGGGCGCACGGCTCAGGCGATTGAAAGGCTTTACCAGTATCGGCTAGAGGAGCATTACAGTGAGCTGGCCCATCACTACAGTCGCAGTGGGAACGTAGAGAAGGCCGTAGAGTATCTAAAGCTTGCAGGGCAGCAGGAGGTGCAGCGCTCGGCCAATGCGGAGGCGGTCAGTCACTTGACGGCTGCCCTTGAGTTACTCAAGACCCTACCGGACACCCCCGAGCGCACCCAGCAAGAACTCACGCTGCAAATTACCCTGGGCTTTCCGCTGGCAGCCGCCAAGGGCCAAGAGGCCCCGGAGGTGGAAAGAGTCTACACCCGTGCGCGAGAGCTGTGTCAGCAGGTGGGGGGAGACCCCTCAGCTCTTCCCAGTGCTGTTTGGACTGTGGAGGATTTATAATTTCCGGTCGGAGTTGCAAACGGCGCGTGAGCTGGCGGAGGAGCTCATGAGTCTGGCCCGTAACGCACAAGACCCAGCACTCCTCCTACAGGCCCATCGGGCGCTAGGGGCGGCCTTGTTCTATCATGGGGAGGTTGGCGCATCTAAAGCACACCAGGAGCAGGCAATTACACTTTACGAATCTCAGCAGCACCGCTCCTATGCCTTTCTTTATGGGATTGATCTCGGGGTGTATTGCCTAACCTTTGCGGCCTATGCCTTGTGGTTGCTTGGCTATCCGGAGCAAGCCCTCAAGAGAGTGCAGGAGGCTCTCACCCTGGCTCAAGGCCTCTCTCACCCCTATAGCCTGGCTTTTGCCCTGGCCCATAGTGCCTTGCTCCATCAATACCGTCGGGAGGTGCAGGCAGCCCAGGAGCAGGCAGAAGCAGCAATTGTAGTCTGTACCGAGCAAGGGTTTCCATACTGGTTGGCGATGGGGACTATCCTGCGGGGATGGGTGCTGGCCGAGCAGGGACAGGAAGAGGAAGGGATTGCGCAGATGGTCCAGGGGCTGGCCGCTTACCGGGCCACGGGAGCAGAGCTGAGACGGCCGTATTATATTTCCTTGCTGGCCGAGGTGTGCGGGAAAGTGGGGCAGACCGAAGAAGGTCTGAACATGCTGGCTGAAGCATTGGATACGGCGAACAAAACTGAGGAGCGCTGGTACGAAGCGGAGCTATATCACCTCAAAGGAGATCTGATACTGCAGTCTCGCGTCCAGAGTCTAGAGTCTGTAGTTTGAAATGAAGCAGAAGAGTGTTTTCGTC
>JACZXR010000132.1 GCA_022571535.1 Deltaproteobacteria bacterium
AGGTTCTTCGAGTTTATTGATCTTCGATCAGTTTTTCCCACGAAAAAGGGAACAGGCTAGTTTTTTAAGGCCGTAGCCGTCAGCAATCAGCCAGCCAGGCACAGAATAATCCCTCACTTAAAAGCAACGGCGGTCCACACCGGACCGCCGTTTTTTTGCCCAACGCCCCATTAGATGCAACTCATTAGATTCTTACCTCTTAAATGTTCGACAGAACGACTTCAACAAAATAAATAGGGTCAGACACGATTAACTGTTAGCCGTTTTACGAGATCTCCCCTTCGTTAACGAAGGCATGGGGTCAGGTTCAGACTTTTGACATATTTATCTGCATCAAACGCTCACATAGCCGGGTGATACGCTGACGAAAAGGACAGGTTATAGTTTATCTTAGAGTTAAATTGACAAGCTATCCTTGTCAACTTTAGTCCCTCGACAGCTTCGAACAAACTCGCAGCCATCCCGCTCATTCCAGGCACTTGCATTTGATTGAATTATGGATACATTGTGTACATAATGGAGTGGGAGTGGGATGATTCTAAAAACGAAGCGAATACTAAGAAGCACGGCATCTCCTTTGAGGAGGCACTCCACGTTTTTACCGATCCGCGTGCCATTGAGAAAGAGGACCTGGCTCACTCAACACCAAAAGAGAGGCGGCTCTGGCGAACTGGAAAACTTAAAACCGGACTCGTTGTAACAGTAGTTTATACGCTTAAGGGAGATAGGATCCGTCTCATTTCAGCGCAGGAACGCCGTCGGGAAAGGAGGGAGTATGAGCAAGCAAAGAAATATAATAAAAGGTAAAGCGCGGTTTCGGGTAATTCCGCGTCCACGTATTTACAGGGACGAAGAAATTAGCCTCTCCAACGCTAAGGTCAACATCCATATAAGACTGGACGCCGATATTGTAGGTTATTTCAAGGAGAAGGCCATAAGGGAGGGAGGGAAGTACCAGTCTCTTATCAACCAGCATCTACGCGAAACAGTATTCAAGGAACGGAACCTTGAAAACCGATTACAACGTGTAGAGGAACGGCTAGGCATTGGCTGATGTATCCGTAGAAAAGGGGAGAGGCTAGTTTTTCGAAATGGTAGCCGTCAGCAATCAGAAAGCCGAAGGCACAGAATAATCCCTCACTTAAAAGCAACGGCGGTCCACATCGGGCCGCCGTTTTTTTGTCCAACGACCCATTAGATGCACCTCATTAGATTCTTTTGTTGTTGGGGTCGGACCAAGCTATCCCGTTAATATTTAAATCAAATCAACCCAGAAGTAAGTGTTTTCATGGTTTTGAACGGCATTTTTAGGGTCAAAATCACTATTGTAAGGAACCGCTGGTTCCCTAAGTTCATATTCGCCGGGAAATGGGGATAAATCCAATATTCAGCCAATTAAAGGGTCGGGCTGGACCCTGCATATCACCGGTTGTTGCCAAATAGCCAAGCTGCCATCCTCATGTATCCGGAGCTCACCTCAGATCATCAGGAAATTGTCGTTCAGAGAATCGTTGACTTTTAACGGAAATAGGTAGCTCCTCAAACTCATACAGCGTCTGCCCGGTCGTGATTTTGTGAGCATGTACTCCATCGGGTTGCCAGCTTTAGCTCTCAGCTTTGACCCGAAAGCTCTTCGCGCACGATATTACGTACCATCGATGCTGTAAGGGGTTTCTCTGTCAGACCGAGATAGGAGTTCAAAGCATCGTTGATGAGGGTTTGATACCCCTTTCCCGTTTTCTCGGACTGAGTCTTGAAGCGCTTCAGGATGGAATCATCGAGATAAATCGTAATGCGGGTCTTTCCAACCTGTGGAATGACCGCTCCGCGTTTACCCTTGAAAAAGTCATATCCCTTCTTCATATGTCCTTCTTTCCTTCCGTGTCGGTTTCCGAACTGAGATAATACGAAAATCATCGCCCCACTGGGTCCAGACCACAACCATTAGGGCGCCGAACGTGTTGGCGCCCAGCGTCACGAATCGTTGCTCTCCCTGAGCCAATACATCCTCAATTGTAACCGCCAAGAGGTCGCTCAAGACACCGTCCCCTTCAGTAAGGGAGACACCATGCTTTGTGATATTTGCGGCGTCCTTCTTGGGATCAAAGGTCGCGGTCACTGGACAATTATATGCATATAATACATATTTATCAAGGCCACCGTGGGCAGGGGGTCAGGGTTTTGATGTTTTGATCTGTATCAAACGCTCACCGAGCCGGGTGATACGCTGCCGAAAATGTTTGTCTTCGTTTGATCGTTCCCGGAGCACGAAAAAGGGGACAGGCTAGTTTTTTAAGGCCGTAGCCGTCAGCAATCAGCAAGCCGAAGGCACAGAATAACCCCTCACTTAAAAGCAACGGCGGTCCACATCGGGCCGCCGTTTTCGTTTGCAACGACCCATTAGATGCAACTCATTAGATTCTTACCTCTTAAATGTTCGACAGAACGACTTCAACTTTCTCCGAACTTGGCGTCCTTTGCGCCTTTGCGCGAGTTATCGTTTATCCGATCTTCTCCTCATCGCGCCAAGACGCCAAGACCGCAAAGAACAGAAAAATAGGGTCAGACTCGATTAACTGGTAGCCATTTTAGGAGGTCTCCCCTTCGGTAACGAAGGCAGGGGGTCAGGCTTTTGACATTTTGATCTGCATCAAACGCTCACCGAGCCGGGTGACATGCTGCCGAAAATGTTTGTCTTTGTTTGATCGTTCCCGGAGCTGGCAAACCCCATTGCTATTACTGCTAACATCTCTCCCAAAGTATCGCGCCACTTCGGTCAGGCTCGCACTGTTATGGTCTGAGTGGATATAGTCCGCCATTAAGTTCTTCCATGCCACGCATTACTCGCGTCACGGTGCCCGGAATCCCTCATCATGTAACGCAAAGGGGCAACCCAAAACTGGTAGTTGTCAGCAATTAGCCAATTGCCTATTTTGGATTTTATATTTTTGAACCACCTCATTGGGGAAGGTTCTGGAGGACCCCCTCTTTAAATAGAGCCAATAGAGAAAAACGAAGAGAAGTTTCCCGGACTTGCTCCGTCAGTTGACGGTGATATAAGGACGCTCATATTAAAAGGGGAGAAATCCAATATTCGCGCCCATTCTACTCTCCATGGTGCGGTTGACACCATGGTGACTTTGTGCCATTCTTTCCCAAGGAGGAAAGACGATATGGCACGGCCAATGCAACCTACCGCAAAACGACCACGCATCAGCGTTGACGTGCCACCCGAAGTACGCCGTCGTCTTCGGCTGGCAGCGGCAAAGCGCGATCTCACGGTCAGGCAATATGTGCTAGAGGCAATTGAAGAGCAGCTCCGGGAAGATCTCGGGGAGGACAGCGAGGGGGTATTGACCCTGACTGCGAAGGCGGACCCGGTACTAGCGGAGCTGTGGGACAATCGGAAAGACTCAGAGTATGATCGCCTGTAACCGAGGCGATGTTGTATTGGTCGGCTTCGTCTTTTCGGACGAATCCGGGAGGAAGCTCCGCCCCGCTGTTGTTATCAGCTCCGCTGCATACAACCGTGCACGGGAGGAAGTGGTCGTGTCGGCCATTACAAGCAACGTCAGACGGCGTCTCTTTGGCGATCATTTGATCGACAACTGGAGGGGGGCCGGATTGCTATTTCCTTCCCTGGTGACCGGGATCTTAAGGACTATCAAGCGGACAATGATTGATCGGAAACTTGGTGCTATTCCAAAGCTCGACTTAGAGGCGATCGACCGACATCTTCGCCGGTCTCTCGGCCTTTAGCTCCGACTTGTGGAACTCCTCCCCTCGCCCGTCTTCTATCCCCTCTGCTACAAACTCCGAAGGCAGGGGGTCAGGCTTTTGACATTTTGATCTGCATCAAACGCTCACCGAGCCGGGTGACACCCAAACGAGTCGAATTTAAAAGGGAAGTATCCGATGAAAGTGCTCGGACTCCACATTACTAATCACACACCTATCCAGCTGCAAGAGGCAGCTAAAGGGCAGACACCATGAAAAGAAAGCTTTCTACCACTAAATTAAATTAGGAGGTCCTGCTATGGCCCGCCTGAGCCTTTACAGTGTCTCCGCGGCTGCCGTGGCGCTTGCGCTCCTCGCCCCCCCAGTCAAAGCTCAGACCACGGAACGCGTCAACGTCGCCAGCGATGGCACCCAGGGAAACCTTGATTCTTCTTCCCCCAGCTAACACAACAATGTGGGACTTTGACACCGAGCAACTAGTTGTTTAAACTAGTTTAATCTATTTAGGAGAGGTGTTCCCCATGAAGAGCAAAATGGCTGAAGTCAGCGCATTCGAAGCTAAGACCCGTCTTTCGGAATTGCTGCGGGAGACGGAGCGTGGGAGATCGTTCGTCATCCGAAGGCGCGGCAAGGCAGTGGCCCGACTGGTCCCTCCAGCAGACAAGGGAAAATCTTCGGACCTCACAGAGGTCTTGGCATCGTTTCGTGAGATTCGCAAGCGCATCCCTGGAACGCTAAAGGTCCGCGACCTGGTTGAGAATGGCCGACGCTTCTGATGGATTGGGTACTTGGCTGCTCCCTGGCTCTGGCCTGGGTACTTCCCGACGAAACATCCGCTCGAGCAGAAAAATTCCTGGCTCAAGTCTCTCCGAAAAATGTCCTTTGGGTTCCGGCTTTGTGGTGGTACGAAATATCAAACGCCCTGATTAATGCCCGGCGCCTACACAGATTGGCAGAGGCCGACAGCATGCGTGCCGTGGAGCTCTACGGGACACTCCCCATTGAGACCGATTTAGACCTAAGCCCAGATGCGGCATGGCGCTTTCAGGCCCTGGCGCGGGAGTACTCACTGTCGGCTTATGACGCTGCATACTTGGAATTGGCTCAGCGAAGAGGCCTGGGACTGGCGACACTGGACCGACATCTCATGATGGCGGCGCGGAAGGCCGGTGTCAAAGTTCTGGGGTAGGTTGACAACCCACAAAATCAGAAGAAATGACACCTTAGAGCCAAAATAGAAAATAGGAAAATAGTGGCATGCCACTAATTGGTGTTTGATCAGTCTCTTCTCAATTTCTCCAACCCTTTTACGAAAATTCGCATCCTTTTACACCAAGTCCTTCATCGCATTGATCACACTCCCGGAGGGCGGATTATACATTTTTTTTTCTGTGGAGTAATGGACCACGACTCCACGGGGGAACCCCCATCGGTTTTGTGCCCGCGCCAAGCCGCGGGGTTACCCAATAATCTAATAATCAAACCCCGAAGCGGCTTCCTCCGCCAGCAGTCGAGAGGTATTGCCGATGGTGACCGAGGCCGGAAAAGGGGTCGATCCTCTTTTCCGCGCCCTGTTTTGTTGAGAGAAACTCGGCTTTTAACAGAACGCTGAAAAGGCTCAACCCTGTAAAAAAGAGAGTTGTTTAAGGCCTCCAGGAATAGTATCTTTGATCGTAATTTACAGACAAACCATTATCATGCCGACCATCCATCTTGCTTGACGGCGTCCAATACAAAGCCAAGGAGGAACACTATGATGAGCTTTGATACAGATGCGAAGACTCTGGTTATCGACGCAGACGCCCATGTGGTCGAGTCCGATCACACCTGGGATTACATAGACCCGTCCGAGAGGCAGTATCGTCCTGTACCCCTCGAGACCCCCGAAGATAATGGAACGAAACTCCAGTTCTGGCTCATCGATGGTAAGGTCAGAGGATTCCGCTTCCCTGCTTTTTCAAACGCTGAACTAGAAAAGCGGTCCCGCCAGGTGGGCCGTAAGTTCGCCGACGCGCAGGAGTCCCGCGAGATGGCCAACGTCGGCCTGCGCCTGGAGCACATGGACCAGATCGGCATCGACGTCCAGGTACTGCACAATACCATGTTTATTGAACAAGTCACGGACCGCGCGGCGGTGGAAGTGGCCCTGTGCAAAAGCTGGAACCGCTGGCTGGCCGACATCTGGCGTCAGGGGCAAGGACGCCTGCGGTGGTCTTGCATGGCGCCGACGCTGAGCATGACGGACGCGCTGGACCAGATCCGTTTCGCCAAAGAAAACGGTGCTTGTGCCGTGCTGATGCGTCCCGTTGAAGGCAACCGCTTACTTGCCGATCCGTACTTCTACCCGATCTATGATGAGGCGAGCCGGCTCGACATGGCGATCGCTGTCCACATTGCCAATGGCAACGCGTGGCTCAACGATCTCTATAGCCATCCTGTAAGGTTAGCGGCCACGTTTCATCGCTTCAGAATACCAACCGTGGCTGCTTTCTCTGACGTGCTCCTTAGCGAAATACCCCACGTGTTTTCCAAGCTGCGGTGGGGCTTCATCGAGGCCAGCTCGCAGTGGTTGCCCTGGGTGGTGCACGAAGCCAAGAACCGCTTCAAAGGATTGGGGCGCGAATGGCCCGACAACATCATGCGCGAGTACCGCATGTTCGTTTCCTGCGATAACTCCGATGACTTACCTTACATCGTACAGCAAGTTGGCCGAGATTGCCTGGTCATAGGGACGGACTATGGACACACTGATACATCAAGTGACGTCGATGCCATCAAGATTTTCCAGGGGAGAACAGACTTGGCGTCCGACGTCAAGCAGAAGATCCTGAGCGACAATGCACGGACGCTCTACGGTTTGTAATAAATAGAGGATGGCTGAGAGCTAACCCCGATCCGAAATTAATCAGTCCAAAAAATCCTCACTAATGCACATCAGGCCGCAACAAAGACCTGTTTGTAGTGTGAACCGGCAACTCACCTCAAGTATAGTTGCAGCCCAAAGATCATAATGTCGCTAATTGCTGCCATATGTTACTCCA
>JACZXR010000133.1 GCA_022571535.1 Deltaproteobacteria bacterium
CCTCCCACCTGAGGATAATCCCTTGGTTTTTCTGGATAGACCTCTGACTAGTCCAGAAATCTCAAGCTGGCGCGATCCTCACCCTTTGACTCGCTACGTCAACTTTGCTCTCTTTCGTCCTGTCTATGCCCGTCCCCTGAGATCCCGCTCCTTTGGAGACGATATCATTCAGAGCCCTGAGGGGCCGTTAGCGATTGTGCTGGAACGTGAGGGGTTCCGCTATCTCGTCCTGGGTTTCGATCCTTTTCCATATCTTGGCCGGGACAATCTCCCTGTCTCAATCTTTACCCTGAATCTCTTGGGGTGGTTTCGCGAAGGGTTGATGGGTAGCAGCACCACCACGGGCAAGCCTCTCCAGTTTCCTGACCGCCGCAGCACGAGGATGCTAGTGACCCCGTTGGGGGAAAGGATCCCCATCAAAAAGGGCCCATACTTTTTTTACCGCACCTTTTTTCAAGGCATCTATCAGGTAGTGGGAGATAACAAGAAGGAGCTTAAGGCTGTTAACTTTCTCGACGAGAAGGAATCTGATCTTGCCAATCCCTCTCCTGTGAATCTGAAAAGAGTAACTAAGGCAACAGACCGCCGCTCTATCGACCTCTCCCTCTGGACCTATCTCCTTCTCCTCTCTCTTCTCCTGCTCTTCCTGGAGTGGCTTTTTAACCCTCCGGTGGCGCGATTTCCTTATCTTACTGAACGTAGAGGGCTGCAGATCAAACCATGAAGGAATTTCTCTCCCAGATCCATTTTGCCGGCCCTTCCTTTCTCCTGCTTCTGGGACTCCTGCCCCTCTTTTGGCTACGGTGGCGAGAGCGCTCCTTGGCGGTTATCCTTTGGCGCTCTGTGATCTTTTCTCTCCTTGTTTTTACCTTGGCAGGTCCCGAGAAGGTCGGGGAGATCACTAGGATGGAAGAAAAGGCCACGCGCATATTTGCCTTTGACCTCTCCCGCAGTGTCCCCAGCTCCATGAGCCGTTGGATGGAGCGCGTTGCCAAGGAAGACCTTTTCCCAGCGCAAGGGGACCGACTATTTGTTTTCGGTGGTGAAACGCGAGAGGTCAAGGACTGGGAAGGGTGGCTGCGAGGGGAAATATCGGCTGAGCCTATTCAGCCGGGATGGACCAACCTGGAAAATCTTTTCTCTGTGCTCTTGCGCCTGCCCGCGCCCCCACGGACTGTTTACCTTTTTACTGATGGCTGGGAGACCAAGGGGGGCGTGGAAAGTTTACTCTCTTCCCTTGCGGGTTCATCGCTTAAAATTTTCCCTTTCTTGCCATCTTCCCGACTAGAGGTGACCAATGTGACGGTCAAGAGAGTTCTTGCGCCGCACCGGGGAGAAAGCGGTGAGGGGATCAAGTTGAGAGTTGCGGTGGAGAATCATAGTGGTAGGGAGATCCAAGGGAGGATCATCTTACAACGGAACGGTCAACCGTTTAAGACTGATGCGGTTAAAGTCAAACCTGGAAGCCAGCTGTTCACCTACAAGACCACTCTGCCCGATAAAGCCCTCACGTCTTTTCAGGCAATTTTTGTCCCCAAAAACGCGCAGGCAGATCATTTTTTCCACGATAATAAAGCGACTGCCTGGGTAGCGATACGGAGCAAAGAAAAAGTCCTCGTGCTTAACGAGCAGGGCGATCAGGGGAGATACCTGGTAGAAATACTCAGGCGGAGGGGGTTTCAAGTTACCTCTGTTGACCTCGACAGTCCACCTCCAAACCCCAAGGGGTACAAGGCCGTGGTCTTTAATAATGTGGCACGGGAGAGGTTTTCGCCCGCCTATTTGGCGGCTATGGAGCGTTACGTCAGTGGAGGGGGATCCTTCATGATGCTTGGCGGGGAGGAGAGTTTTGGGCCTGGAGGTTATCTGAGCACTCCAATTGAGGATCTACTGCCCCTGAAGCTCAAGGAGCCGAAGGAAGAGGAAGAGGAGAAAAATCGGGCTGTGGTCCTTATCATCGATAAATCCGGTAGCATGCGCAGGCAAAAGAAACTCCTCTACGCCAAAGAGGCGGCTAAGGCATTGGCGGAGAGCCTGAGTGACCGTGACCTCCTCGGCGTGGTGGGGTTTGATATCTCCCCCTTTGTTGTTGTTCCGCTGAGTTTAGTGGAGAGACTTCGTGAGACCTTTGCCTCGCAGATCGACCGACTAAAGGCCCGCGGGAAGACCTATCTCTTTCCTGCTATTATAGAGGCAAAACGTCAGCTGGAGAGGAAAGAGGCAAGCCGAAAACATGTGATCATCCTGAGTGATGGGGAAACAGGTGGGAGCGGCAGTGACTACATCGATTTGATAAACTTCATGAGGAAGGAACTCAAGATCACCGTCTCTGCCGTAGCCATAGGTGATCAGGCCAACATCCCGCTGCTCAGGAGGATTGCCAGATACGGCGGGGGACTCTTTCACCATACTTTCGATCCCACCACGCTGCCACAAATCGTCTTGCAGGAGATTAGAGATGAACCGCAGGAGGAACCTCTCGTGGAAAAGGACCTCATACCTGTTTTGGTAAGCGGTTCGAGGCTCTTGAAGCAGTTCCCTGAGGGCTCTTTTCCGGCAGTTCGGGGATTCGTTGAAACGGAGATCAAAGAGGGGGCGGGTCTGGATGTGATAGTCCCGAGTGGGGGAAAGAGACTCCCATTGTTGGCCTCATGGATTTATGGCAATGGCAAAGCGGTAGCCTTTACCACAGATCTCCATGGACGTTGGACCAAGGCGTGGATTCGATGGGAGGGACTGGGAAAATTTTGGCGGCGGGTCTTTGACTGGTTGATCCCGCCGCAAGACCCCTTCCCTCCGCACGAGGTGAGGATCAATATCTTGGGAGACCGGCCCGTCTTGGATTTATACCTCTACCGGGAGAAAGATGACGCCAGCCTATTTCGTTATTCCTTCAAGGGCAAGGCGGGCAAGGGAAAAGGAGTTCTGAACAGGGTTGCGCCCGGGCATTACCGGACCACCCTTCCCTTTGCTGTGCCCGGCGACTACCGCATCGAGCTCATCGAAAGCGGCGCGGGGAAAGACCTCTCTTACCCGCTGCTGGGCTATACGCTGCCCTTTGACCCCAGGGCTGAAGTACCACAGGACAGTTTTAACACCGCTTTGTTGGAGCGACTTGCCCGAGCCACGGGCGGAGAGATCAACTCCAAAGGAGATGAGGAGCTAAAGGCCCCAGCAGTGATCCGCACTTCCCGCTCACTTCGGTCCACCCTGATTCTCCCGGCCATGATACTTTTCCTGCTGGAGATTTTGTTTAGGAGATTCGTATTGCGGCTAGTCCGGTAATTAACGGTTTTCAATTAACCCCGATCCGAAATTAATCAGTCAATGAAATCTTCCCTGATGATCATCAGACCGCGACAAATACCTGTTTCAAGCATGAATCGGCAACTCACCTTTAGTGTAGTTGTTGACCGACGATCAAAATGCCGGTAACTGGTGTCCTAAGCCGCTCAACACCAGAAATGCCTCGATTATATTTTCGGATCGGGGTTAACTGAGCCGATAAGGTAAGGTAAATCTTAGCACAACCGGTAGACTATCAGCGGCAAGGTAGAGATAAGGAGGGGTTATGGAGACGTCTATATATAAATCCATCTTTGGCTTGGCGGCGAGGGTCGGTTCTCTTGAGGGCTATCTCTATGTGGGTAAAGATGTGGAGACGCAGTACCTACCCGGTTGGCTGGAGAACATCAATCGGGAGTTCAGTGGTCTGACACTTGACGTAAGGAAGGAGATTGCAGAAGACTATCTTGAGATCCTGAGGAAAATCGCTGCTTATCTCGAAAGGCTTTATGGGGAGACAGATCAGAATGCGCGTAAGGCGAGGGGGATGGTTGCGGCATTCAAAGAGTAAGGGGGTCGCCTATGAAAAGGGTATTGATTGAACTGATCAATAACGAGCTTTCAGGCGGGAGCAGCGCTGAGATCGGGCTTAAACTGAGCGATCTTATCAGCCAGAGTTTTCGCTGGTGGCACAGTCAATTTGGGGGGAGGGACCCATTCGGGCTTGATCGCTGGCGAATCGAATCCGTTGAGGTCAGAGAGATCCCTCCAAAAGGCCGGTAACCTATAGCGGTTGCACCCATCCCTGCTCCTTCGGCGGCAGAGAGGGCATTAAGGAGGCCTTGCCATATGTTTTTCCTTCTCCTAAAATGAGAAAACTCAGCTATGATTGTGACCAAGCGACAAAAAGAAGTTCTCGATTACATAACGGCTTATAGTGCGCGCTTTGGCTACGCCCCAACCCTGGCGGAAATTGGCCATCACTTTGGCCTTACTTCATTAGCCACAGTGCATAAGCATCTGAAGAACCTGGAGGAGAAGAGACTGATTCGTCGACAGTGGAACCGGAGCCGGGCAGTGGAAGTTCTAAGCGACTCACTAAAAAAAAGGGGAACCGTGGAGGTTCCTCTCCTTGGTATCGTCGCCGCAGGCGCACCGATTGAGGCCGTGGAAATGGCTGATAGCTTGACTGTCCCTGAAGAGTTGGTACGGGGGAAAGACACTTTTGTCCTCAAGGTCAAGGGGGATTCGATGATTGATGAGCAGATCCGGGATGGCGACCTTATCCTCGTGCAGCCCCGCTCTACAGCAGAGAACGGTGAGACGGTGGTTGCCTTGGTTGGCGGTGAGGCTACTGTGAAGAAGTTTTATCGAGAGGATGGAGACAAGATCCGCCTGCAGCCGGCCAATGATAGAATCAAGCCAATCCTGGCATCTGAGAATCAGGTGGAGATCCGGGGGGTTGTGGTGGCCGTGATCCGGAAGTACTAAACAAGTGCAATAAACGTTGAACAAAAACCACCCGGAAGATGCACACCAACCACCTGATTCACGAAACTAGTCCCTATCTCCTCCAGCACGCCCACAATCCGGTCGAATGGTACCCTTGGGGAGAGGAGGCCTTTCAGAGGGCCAAGAAAGAGAGAAAGCCCATCCTTCTCAGCATAGGATATTCGGCCTGCCACTGGTGCCATGTCATGGAGCATGAGTCATTTGAGAACGAAGAGATCGCCGCTTTGATGAACGAGTATTTTGTAAGCGTCAAAGTGGATCGAGAAGAAAGACCCGATCTAGATGAAATCTACATGAACGCCGTGCAGATGCTTACCGGGCGGGGGGGCTGGCCCATGACGGTCTTTCTCACGCCGGAGGGAAAACCTTTCTTTGGCGGCACCTACTTTCCGCCCGAAGACCGCCATGGTGTACAGGGCTTTCCCAGTGTCTTGAGGGCTGGCGCTCAGGCCTACCGGGACAGGCCGCAAGACGTGGAAAAGAGCGTCCGACAGATCCTCGAAGCCTTACATCACCAGGGAAAGTTAAGGGAGAGCGGCCGACCGTTTGACCGGGAGGGAACCGTTCATGCCGCCGAGCAGCTCTCTCAATCCTATGATCCCGAGCATGGGGGATTGGGCCGCGCGCCCAAGTTCCCCAACGTGGGGGCCTTGGAGCTCTTTCTCCGCGCCTACCGGCGCTCTGGGAATGAGCGATTCCTTGAGATGGCCACCCATAGCCTGACACGAATGGCTGAAGGAGGAATGTACGACCACCTGGGGGGAGGCTTTCACCGCTACACGGTGGATGAAAAGTGGCTGGTTCCTCATTTCGAGAAGATGCTCTATGACAACGCCCAGCTCACCCGCCTCTACGTTGATGCTTTTCGCATCACCCGGGATCCCTTATATAAACGGGTTGTCGAAGAGACCCTCGACTACCTCTTGCGCGAAATGTTCCATCCTGGAGGAGGTTTTTACTCTACCCAGGACGCGGATAGCGAGGGCGTGGAGGGAAAATTTTTCGTCTGGAGCCGTAATGAGGTTATGGAGATCCTGGGCGAGGAGGCCGGTGAGATCTTCTGCCGGATCTATGATGTCAGCGATCTTGGCAATTTCGATGGCCATAACATCCTTCATCCTATTCTGACGCCGGAGCAGTCAGCAAAATATTTCAAAAGGGGTGCCGATGAGCTTGCAAGTATAATTACTCAGGCGAAAGCGAAGCTCTTGAAAGAAAGGGAAAAGAGGGTCAAGCCCTTCCGTGACGACAAGATTTTGACGTCATGGAACGGTCTTATGCTCTCTGGCTTGGCCTCTGCCTATGAGATTACGGGTGCACCCCGCTATCGGGAGGTGGCGGTGAAGACCGTCGAGTTTATCTTTGCCGAGATGTATCAGGAAGGGACTCTCCTTCATACCTACAGAAATGGGCAGGCAAAGCTCCGCAGCTACCTCGACGATTATGCCTTCTTAACCGCGGGACTTCTCGATCTTTATGAGGCGACTTTTGAGAGTGCAATGTTGGAGCGGGCCGTCAAGCTTTCGGAGGTAATGATTCTAGAATTCTGGGATGATATCGATGGGGCCTTCTTCTATACCGGGAAATCACATGAACAGCTCATTAACCGGTCCAAGCCAGCCTTCGACGGCTCCATCCCATCTGGCAACTCTGCGGCGGCCCAGGTCCTTCTCAGACTCTATCACTACACAGGCAAAGAGGATTATCTAAAAAGGGCAGAAAAGGTATTGCGCCTATACTACGACGCTATGGAGAAACAGCCGTTCGGATTAACGGCCATGCTCTGCGCTTTGGATTATTATTTGGAGAAGCCGAAGGAGATTGTCCTCATGGGAGACCCGGAGGACCAGGTCACACAGGAGATGCTGCAGAAGATCCAGTCCTTTTATCTTCCCAACAGGACCCTTCAGGTGGTCAAACCGGGTGAGCCCATGGGAAAGACTTCTCCCCTTCTGGAAGGGAAATCCCAAATCG
>JACZXR010000134.1 GCA_022571535.1 Deltaproteobacteria bacterium
GGGGATTGCCGCTACCTCCATCGCCTCGAGGACCTCCCTGGGTGTCACGCCGAGTGTCAGAGCCCTCTGGGTGTGGAGCCTGACGCCCCTGGGACGGTTAAGCGCGCAGGTTATCCCCACCATGATCAGCTCCTTCGTCCTTCGCGGCAGTGCACCCTCACGACCAAAGGTGGCATCGACGTAAATCCCCTTGAGGTACTCCGAGTACTCTGGATCCAATTTGGTGATGGCTTCATACGCCTTGTTCTCGGCTCCCAGCGAGGCCTCTTTGAATTTTTCATAGACATTTGACCCCATTGTATTACCTCCTTAAAATTACCATTGCTCAGATTCTTCTCAGATCATCCAGGCGTAATTGCCTCCCACCCTTGAGCGCGAACGTAGCGGATAAAGGGGGGGAGGGTCAACCCCAACTCCCCAGGTGTGATGGCTTGCGGCACAGGACTTCGGGGGTGAGGAGGATTACGAGGATGGGGGCAAATCAAGTTATATCGGACACGGGGTTTGAATCCCCGTGTCCGACCAAAGGGGAGAGCTGCCGCTTCTCCCCTTTGGAAACCCCATCGGCTTTGTGTCCGCCCCAAGAGGCGGGGTTTGAATTGAATCAAGTTGGAAAAGAGCATTGAGAAATGAGATCTTGGAGAAGGACTTACCCTTCAGGCAGAGGATCTATCATTTTCAAACGAACCCGTGGGGCGCACTGAAGAGAACCGGGAAGACGATCTCGCCTCAAATCGTCACGTAGGAAAATCCTGTCCGGTGATCCCAGTGGCGTCGGCCAGGCGATCATTGAAGTTGTACAGGCAGATAACGTAAATGATGTCCAGGATGTCCCGATCATCAAAGCCGTGTCTCCTCAACTCTTCCATATCCTCCTGGCCTATAGATGAGGGGGTAACCGTGAGCTTGACGGCATAGTCAAGCATTGCCCGCTCCGCCGGTGTGATTTCCAGGCGTGTGTAATCCTCCTTCATCCCTTCCACCAGTTTATCGTCGCTGGTAAGCTTACGGAGAGCCTCTCCGTGTGCGACCGTTCAATAACTGCACTTATTGGTTGCGGAGACTGTAGTGGCGATCATCTCCCGCTGACGGCGCGTGAGCCTCGATTCATCTCGCATGACGCCGACGTCCAGATTCCGCCAGGCGGCAAGGACTTCCACATTAAGACTCTGCACCTGACGTATCGCCGATACCCGGCCTCGCTCGGCAGATGGCCCTGCTTTATCCTGGTAAATTTCTTTAAGGCGTCCTGTCGCCTCACCTGGCGGGATCGTACGGATATAGGGCATAACTTCTCCTCGAAATCCAAATCTCTCGGCTCAGCGATTAATCGCATAAAAGTCTGTTCGAGGCAAGGAGGATTGAACAGGGGGAAAAATTAAAGACCAAGCCCATTGACCTCACAAGGAATCGGTTATATTTATACTGTCTGTCAACAGACACAGAGGGTTTTGTGGCCGCGACGCGCAGAATAACAATAAACATCAATGGTGTCAGCACTAGCCATGAGGTCGAGCCGCGCCTTCTGCTCGTTCACTACATCCGGGACATGGTGGAACTGACAGGAACGCACGTTGGTTGTGAGACGAGCGTTTGTGGTGCCTGCACCGTGATGCTGAACGGTGCGGCCATAAAGTCCTGCACAGTCTTGGCGGTTCAAGCCGATGGTGAGGAAGTTCTTACCATAGAGGGGCTTGCCCAAGGAGAACAGCTCCATCCACTGCAGGAAGCTTTCTGGGAATGTCACGGGCTGCAGTGCGGTTACTGTACACCCGGAATGATCCTCTCTGCCTATCAACTCCTCCTGCGCCTTCCGAGGCCGACGGAGGAGGAGATCCGTCACGGTATCGAGGGAAATCTCTGTCGCTGCACCGGCTATCAGCACATCGTGGATGCAGTGCAACAGGCAGCAGGACAGATGCGCGCGAGGAGATAGATCATGCCTCTTAGCAGACTGGTTGGAGCGAGGATCAAACGGCGGGAGGACCCGAGGCTTGTGCGCGGGCTTGCCCACTACGTCGATGATGTCCGGTTGCCCGATACCCTCCATGTCGCGATTCTGAGGAGCCCGCATGCCCATGCGCGGATCAGGTCCATCCGCGTTGAAGAGGCGTCGAAGGCCCCAGGTGTGGTTTCGGTGGTCACGGGAATTGACATCCGCGACTCAATCGGTCCGGTACCGGTGGTCGCTCAAAACCCTACCCTCAGGGTCCCCCTGCACACTGTCTTGGCAGTGGACAAGGTCTGTTATGTCGGCGATGGGGTTGCGGCTGTGGTGGCACAGGACAGTTACGCAGCTCAGGATGCCCTGGATCTTATCCAGGTAGACTATGAACCGCTACCGGTTGTCTCGGATCCGGAGAAGGCCCTGGCTCCTGGCTCTCCCGTTATCCATTCCGAGTGGCCGGATAACGTTGCCTTTCGCTGGACACTCAAGCAGGGAAACCTGGCCAAGGCCTTTAGGGATGCGTACAGGATTGTAAAACAGCACCTGGTCCACCAACGCCTTGCCCCTATTGCCATAGAGGGGCGTGGTGTCCTGGCCCGTTATCTTCCTGGTGAAAAGGAGTTGACGGTCTGGTCCTCCACGCAGATCCCCCATCTTCTCAAGACCCAGCTCTCGATTATGCTCAGGCAGCCGGAAAATCTTGTGCGCGTCATCGCCCCGGAAGTGGGCGGGGCCTTTGGCAGCAAGCTAAACGTCTACGCTGAAGAGGCTCTGGTTGCCTATCTCTCGCGGACGCTCAACCGCCCGGTTAAGTGGATCGAAGAACGAAGAGAGAATTTTCAGGCGACAATCCATGGCAGGGGACAGGTCGGCGATGTTGAAATAGCGGTGAAAAAAGATGGGACCATTTTAGGACTACAATACCGAGCCATCGCCGACATCGGAGCCTACCACCAGCTTCTCACCCCCGGGATTCCGCCGCTCACGGGCCTCATGCTTTCCGGTGCCTACAAGATCCCGTGCATTTCCATGGAGGTCACTGGAGTCTTCACGAACAAGATGTCCACTGACGCCTATCGCGGGGCGGGCAGACCAGAGGCGACGTACGTGGTGGAGCGGATCATAGATCGTGTAGCACAGGAACTCGGTATCGATCCGGTCAAGATCCGGCAAAAGAACTTTCCCCAGCGTAGAGATTTTCCCTTCAAGACGGCGACCGGACTGATCTACGACAGCGGAAACTATCGAGCGGCTCTCAGTAAAGCCCTCAAGCTTGCCGGCTACGAGAAGCTGAGAAAGGAGCAGAAGAGACTCAGAAATCAGGGGAGATACCTGGGAATTGGCCTCTCTACTTATGTGGAGATATCTGGCATGGGGCCATCTGCGGCCATGCCTGCCGGGGGATGGGAAAGCGGGACGGTAAGGGTCGAGCCAACCGGCAAGGTGACGGTCCTTACCGGCACTTCACCGCACGGGCAGGGACAGGAGACCTCTTTTGCCCAGATCGTAGCCGATGAGCTTGGCGTGGATCTCGACGACATTACGGTGGTCCATGGAGACACAGCCGTGGTAACGAGCGGGATTGGCACCTTTGGCAGCAGGGCGACTGCGGTTGGGGGAACAGCGGTCCTTCAGGCCGCCACAAAAGTCAAGGAGAAGGCACGAAAGATTGCCGCTAATATCCTCGAGGCAAACCCCGTGGATCTGGTCTTCTCAGGCGGAAAGTTCGCCGTCAAAGGAGTGCCCAAAAAAGGGATTACCATTCAGCAGATTGCCTTGGAGGCCCATCTGGCCACGAACTTGCCTAAGAGGATGGAACCCGGTCTCTCGGCCACCTCTGTCTTTGAACCCTCCAACTTCACCTTCCCCTTCGGGACCCACATCTGCGTGGTAGAGGTCGACCCTAAGAGCGGTGAGGTCACAGTAAAGAAATACATTGCGGTGGACGATTGCGGCAAGGTCATCAATCCCCTCCTTGTCGACGGTCAGATCCAGGGGGGGATTGCTCAGGGTATAGGGCAGGCCCTGTGGGAAGGGGTGGTATATGACGAGAACGGTCAACTCCTGACGGGGAGCCTGATGGACTACGCCCTGCCGAAGGCCAAAGATCTCCCCCGTCTGGAGCTGGCGCGCACAGAGACTCCCACGCCGGTCAACCCGCTGGGAGCCAAGGGAGTGGGTGAATCGGGGACCATCGGCTCTACGCCTGCCGTTGTGAATGCAGTCGTTGATGCCCTGGCGCCTTTCGGCGTCGTCCATATCGACATGCCGCTGATGCCCGAGAAGATCTGGCGTCTGTGCCGAAGCAAAGATGCCGCCGACCGTAGAGGGTGACAATGATTCCGGCATCCTTTGACTATCTTACCCCCACAACTTTAGGCGAGGCGGTGGAGGCCCTGGTCTCGCACGGAGAGAATGCAAGAGTTATCGCAGGCGGCCACAGCCTTCTTCCCATGATGAAGCTCAGGTTGGCTCGACCAGGGGTCCTCGTCGACCTAAGCAAAATCCCCGACTTGAGCGGGATCCAACAAGAGAATGGTCAAATCACCATTGGTGCCCTCACCACCCACTACGAAATCGAGAGTTCAGACCTGCTGAAGGATAAGTGCCCCCTCCTTCCCCAGACCGCCAGGGTGATCGGCGATGCCCAGGTGCGCAATCGCGGCACAATCGGTGGCAGTCTGGCTCACGCCGATCCTGCCGCGGACATACCGGCTTCCATCCTTGCCCTCGGGGGAGAGCTAAGAGTAAGAGGCCCTGATAGTGATCGGTGGATTCAGGCAGAAGATTTTTTTCTCGGCCTTATGACCACTGCGCTCAAGCCCGACGAGATCCTGACAAAGATCCGCATTCCAGTCCTTTCGGATAGGGTCGGGACCTCTTATCAAAAGGTGGCGCAAAAGGCCTCCGGCTTTGCCATTGTTGGCGTGGCGGTCCATCTCGGAATGGATGGAGGGCTGTGCGCGGAGATTGGTGTGGGTGTGACAGGTCTGGGATCAAAGCCTTATCGGGCCCGAGGAGTGGAGGAGGGCCTGAGGAATAGGAGGCTGGAACCATCCGTCATCGAAGCTGCCTCCTCTCAAGTCGCGCAGGACGTTGATCCGCTGGAAGACATCCACGCCTCTGCCGAGTTTCGCGCCCACCTCGCCCGCCTCTATACCGCCAGGGCAATAGTAGAAGCAGCCAAGATGGCCGAACGGTAGAAAACGCAAAACTCCTGTCATTTTCCTTTTCTTGAATCGATATTACTAAATTGCTAGTTTGGTAATCAAGTTATATCGACCACGGAGTTCAAACCCCGTGGTTGACCAAAGGGAAGAGCTACCGCTTCTCCCCCAATGTGGAGTAATGGACCGCGACTCCACGGGGGAAACCCCATCGGTTTTGTGCCCACCTCAAGAGGCGAGGTTTACATTGAATCAAAAGGGTTCGGCCCACCGATTTAACGCTGGTAAACCCCGTACCACGGACTTACGTCCGTGGCTTTGGGGCGCTGCCCTTACAGGGAGGTCGGAACATTCATCCCCGCGCTTACGCACGGGGCGTTCTGTGGTACGGGGTAAAGAAAATCTCGTTGACTCCGTGAGTCATTGCCTCGTACAATCCACATTGGGTCATGAGCGGGTCAAGCGCTTTGAATAGGAGGATTTATCTAGGAATGGGTAGACACATGCTTTTTTTCGCGGCCTTCCTCTTTCTTTTCCTTCAGGCGGCGGGAATTTCCTCGGGGCAGATGAGCAATGAAGTGCTGCGAGAAGCTGCCCGACTAGAAAAGCTGGCAACTTATGTGTGGGAGGGACTGCTGGAAGAGAGCAGATTTGGTTCTTCTGTGGACCAGAGGACGAAGCTGGCCCTTTTTAATTTTGTCAACGGAACACGCGCCTTGAAACTCAAGACGGAGAGTAGACGGGCGCGTGATGATGATCTGGCCGATTTCGCGGAGCTCCTCCAGCTTCAGTCTAGGGCCGTGGACAGCTCGCTAAGAAGTGTCAGGATTGCCAGAATAGTCATGCGGGATTGGGATGATGCCAAAGCGAGCCTCGACTTCCTGACCCGCCTGGTAACCCGGACCAAGAGGCCCTCCCTGAGAGATGAAGATGCTGCTCGTAGTCGGGGCAACGTCAACAACCTTGGAATAGAGATCAGCGAGATCCGATCTGTCGGGAACTTCTTCAAAAACGATTACCGCATCCGGGGGGTGATCTCGGGCCGCAATATCGTCTCTGCCGGGTTCTACTCCGAGGGGCGGTTACTTAAACCCATCGCTGTTCGTCTGCACGACAGGAGTCTCAGCGAGACCGCTTTCTCGGTCCGCCTGGATCCTCCTGAGGGAGAGGTCAAAATCCGCGTCATCGACAGCCAGGGATTTGTCCTGGAGAAACCCGTCGAACTCCCCGAGCGCGGACTTCTCCCGGGCCTCAGATAAACGCACCTCTCTCCTGATCGCAGGGCATGATCACAGATCAACTAGGAACGGGGATCGTTTACGCCCTGACCGCGGGTATCCTCTGGGGTATCGGTCCGATCTTGCTCAAGAAGGGGATGGCCCTCTCCAACGTGAGCACGGCGACCTTGACCATGCAGGTTATCTCGGTGTTAACCCTTTCCACTGTTTTGGGGTTCCGTGGAGGATTCGTTTTTTCAGATCTCTCTTTCGAGGCAATCTGGCCTTTCGTCGCGGCTGGGGCCGTAGGGGCGAGTTTTGGAAAAATATTCTACTACAAGGGCATCGACACCGTCGGCGCGTCAAAGTCCGTTTCGATCAAAAACAGTTCGCCGATCCTAACCACACTTTTGAGCGTCGTCATCCTCG
>JACZXR010000135.1 GCA_022571535.1 Deltaproteobacteria bacterium
CAGCGCTCAACTCGTTTAAGATCTCGTCATGGGCGGGCACCCCTGAAGTTCGCTTGCGCCGGATCAGCATTCCCTGCACTCCATACTCCTCTTCGAGGATCTTCCCTATCTTCAAGAGCAGTTTATCCGAATTGAACTTGGTGTTGTCCACAAGCCCCACCCTCTTGCCCTGCAAGGTCGCAGGCCGTGAGGCATAGCGCAGGGGCTGCTCCTTTGGAGTTGTGGTTGGATCGAAAATCATTTCTCCTTTCTTCATAAATGTCCTCCTCTTCAATTCAATAGCTCAATTCATACTTTGCCGCCTTAGGGCCGGTGAATCTCCTTGGTGACGCTCTGCGACGCCGCCTTACTGCCCCATCCCGGAATGAACGCTGAGAACGCCCCGGCCCTTCCCCCAGCTGCCACCACGATAATATCCTCCGGGTCCTGCACTAATGGCCGCATGGTCCTCTCATCCTGCGGGAGAACCTCGCCCGTCATACGCCTCGATCGTTTGAGGTGAGCGATACTGCTCTGTGTGTGTCCGAACAGAAAGCGCCTGATGTCTGACTTGGACCAGCCATCGCCGGCAATAATCCGCATATGCTCCCCGGCAATAAGCACCACATACTGCGGCTGTCTGGTTACGCTGCCTGAGATGCGCATGGTATCGGCCATGGTGGTAAGCACTCCTTCGGCCGTGTTGCTGAGCTGATTATAAATCTGGTGAGGAGCCAGCGCGGCAAAAACGGTGACGACATCCTGCTCTAGACGAAAACCCCGCTCCACGTGGACGGGCGACCATGGGCTCTCCGACTCGTTCTCAGCGATACAGTACGTGTATTTGCCCGGATGACCCAGTGTGCTCCGGTCCAGCTTGCCCGGGAGGGTATTGATGACGTTGCGCATGACAAGACGCACAGCGCGGCCGATGGTGGCATTGGCTCGCCAACCCGGGCCAAAGAGATTATCACCGCAATTGATGTCCAGCATGCGCGCGATTGGCCCGTTAACCAACATGAATACAGCCGACCCCCCAGTACTCGTAGCCGGGCCATGGTAACCCCAAAGAGGATCACTCATGGCTTCAATGGCCGCAACGACCACTGGCATATAGCTAGGTTTACACCCGGCCATCACTGCGTTCACGGCGACTTTTTCAGAAGTAACACTTACCTGGCGGTTGGGAAAAAAGGCAATCTCCTCCCCGGCCTCCCGTCCGACAGAGTCCAACATGGCCTGAACGCTTTCCTCCGTAGGCGGGACCACGGGCAACCCGTCGGTCCACCCCTGCGCGAAGTAAAACTCACTGGCTTCAACCGTGTCGCCGAAATCGTTTGAACTTGACTGTTGCCCGGCCGAACTCACGTGATCCCTTTCCCCGTTCATCGAACCGAAACCGATAGACCGGCGATGGCCTCAATCGTCCAGGTGCGTTGCCTTCATGTGCCTGTCGATCGTAGTATATCCCTTCCACTGGTCCACGATCCAATAGCGGATCCCGTACTCGAATCTGAGTTCTTTCATGTCATGGTCGGTCGGATTGAAGTGCTGGTGGTGCATCATGCCGGGCGGGACATGAATTGCATCCCCCTGATCCCATTCGTACCTCTTCCCACCAATCTCCGAATAACCGCTGCCCTGCAAGGCATAGAGGTAGGCCTCGGGATGAGCGTGACTATGGCTCTTTGAGTGAGGCAAATCGACGAAGATCGAGCTTATCGCCACCGCGGTGGCCTTAAAGCCGTTCTGTTTGCCGCTTCTGCCCATCAGGAAGTAGGTGGCGCCGTGCTTAGTTTCCGTGGAGAGGTCGAACTGCTCTTCATGTATGGAGATCCGGCGCCCGTCCGTAGGCCAGTACTGTGACTCCTCACGAGGCACCTTGGCAAGCCCAGCCGAGTCGTTTTGCCCGGCATCTTCTATCTGCTCCATGTGTCCCATATAGATGAACGCCTCGAGGTGCCAGGCGAGACCAGAGAGATAGCTCACAGGTTCGTTACCCGTGTTGAAGAGCTGGTGGGTCGATCGATAGGGGATGTGGAAGACCGTTGCGCGCCGACAATCGTAGCGTTTTTCGTCCAACAACAGGAAACCTTCACCGCGCTCGATGTAAATCGCCTCTTCCCCGTGGATGTGCTTTCCGGTATGCCAGCCCACCGGTATCTCCGCCCTCATCAGAAGACTGCCGCCGGTGGGAAACCCGGTCTCAGGCGCGATCATGAGGGCTGCCCTGCTGTCCTGGCGGGTGCGCACCCAGTTAAGGTTTTTTCCCCGCGCCACCCTGGGTGCCTCGTTCACTGTTTTCTCGATGCGATTAGACTCTTCTAACCAACCGTTGTAAAAGTCGATCATTTTTCCTCCCGCTAGGTTTTCTACACCGTAGCATCTACAGGGTCAAGCTTGAATCAGCAAAGGTGAGGCTATAACATTCGCAGCAATCTGCCGTAACCGTTAATTTTTTCCCGCATCCCGATGGTCTTAAAGGCCACGTACAGCTGGGAAGTAATATTCGAGATAACCGGCAGCCCTAGGTCGGTTTCGATTTCTTCAATCACATCCACGACAGGAAAATTCGCGCAAGGTATGAATATCCCTGTTGCATTGCCAGCCTCCCTAACCGCCCTCTTGGCAGCTCGGTAAATGTCGCCAATCGAGGCCACACTCGACTCCGTAAAGGTGGTCTCCAGGCTTACCACCGAGGCCACCTCAAACCCCCAATCCTTGAGATATTTAATCATCGTTTGATTGAGATCCGGAGGATAGGGATCAACCACTGCTAAACGCGATGTGGAAAGATCCCTGAAGGCATCCATTGCCGCCATGATGCTTGTGGTGCAGGGAGTACCCGATATACTCTTCACCTTTTCAATGAGACTGAGCTCGAAACCCTTTCCCTGTGTCAGTACCAGCGGGCCACCTCCGTGGATAATAAAATCACAAGAACGCCTTCCAAGTTCCTTCGCACAGGCCTCCACTTGAGCAAGGGCCTGTTTATAGGCCTCATCCTTCCAACCGCCTACCATGCACGTGACGCCTATCAGACCAACACCCTTCGGAACGATTCGATAAAAATCATACCCGTTAAGCTCAATTACTGAGGGAGAGATGTAACCAATCCTAGCCCGATAACCAAACATGAATCACTCCTTTCTTCGCTAGATACGGCCAGATCACCGCACCTTGCTCCACCCAGTCTTCCAAAAGTAATAGATCCAGGCCCCGTATTCAGCCAACACCCATCGAACCTGTCGCCCTTCTTTCCACCAGGCCTCTGGTGAAAATGGGTCATTACGCGCCGCAACAGCCCGTATGGTAAACCGGTCTGGAAAAAGCTTTTTCCAGATATAGCGAGCACGGCGTGTATGGTATTTACTTGTTGTTAGGATGATGCTGGTAATGCCAGCCTCCGAGAGCACCTCCCCGACCAACTTTGCCTCACTGACAGTGTCATAGGCGCTCTCCGCGTTTATAATGATCACCCTCTCCTTCTGTACACCCAGCAACTCTAGAACTCTAAGCGCATCCTCATACCAAAGACAGCAGCTCTGAAATCCCCTTCTCTCGAGCTCTCTCAGCGCTTCAGATTTACGGTTTCCGTTGATGGCTACTCTTTCGGCAAACCCGTCTTGGAAAAGCATCGCTGCTTCCATCAATCGCGGGTAGTATTCGATGCCCGTGCTAAGGACAACCACGGCATCCGAGCGAGCAGGCTCATCCGCCTGAACCAGAAACTCGCCGACCATAATCATTATCGGCCCCGACAAGAAATAAAGCAGCAGGGCGGCAACCAAGACAATGATGACCAGCTGGAGCAGCTTTGACCTAAATGAGGCCGGCTTATTTTTTGCTTTCACAGATCTGCTATTTTAAACCTTGCAGATGAGATATTGTTTTGGCATTCTTCGCTCAGTTAGACTAATTTAACTTATTATAAGGGGAATAATGACCTCAGACCAATATGATATCACGATTATTGGTGGCGGCATTCTCGGACTGTCAACCGCCATGCAGCTTGCAGAAAGAACTCCAAGGTTAAGGATTCTTCTCTTGGAGAAAGAGCCCCAGCTTGCCAAGCACCAAACGGGGCACAACAGCGGTGTCATCCACTCTGGAATTTATTACAAACCTGGCTCGCTCAAGGCCCAGACGTGTGTGACCGGAAGAAGGTCGCTTCTCGAGTTCTGTGACCAGCACGATATTCCCTATGACCTCTGCGGAAAAGTCATCGTTGCAACTCACAATGAGGAACTCCCCCGACTCGATGAGCTGCTGCGGCGGGGCACTGCAAACGGGGTCCCTGGATTAGAGATGATCGGCCCGGAACGGCTTAAAGAAATCGAGCCATACACCAACGGAATCAGGGCCCTCTACGTACCTGGAACAGGCATCATCGATTTCACCAGAGTCGCCAAGGCTTACGCGGAAAGGTTCCGGAGTTCAGGGGGAGAGGTCCGCACCTCTCACGAGGTAAGGGGAGTTGTACACAGGGATGGCGGGCTTGTCATCGAAACATTCGACGGCGAATTCCGGACTAAGTACTCGATAAACTGCGCAGGCCTCTTCGTCGACCGCATCGCCAGGTTTACGGACCGGATGAGTTCCCGGCAGACAGGCAACGACGGGGAGATCCGAATCATTCCTTTCCGCGGTGAATATTACACAATCATCCCAGATAGGCGATCTCTCGTTAAGGGGCTGGTTTACCCCGTTCCTGATCCCAAATTTCCCTTTCTGGGAGTTCATTTCACACGGACAATCCATGGAGACGTAGAAGCAGGTCCAAATGCTGTTCTTGCCTTTGCCCGAGAAGGCTATCGGAAGACGGACGTCAATGTCCGCGATCTGTGGCAAATTCTCTCCTATAGGGGCTTCTGGTTGATGGCGCACAAGCACTGGAAAACAGGACTCGGGGAAATCTACCGGTCCATAAGCAAACCTGCCTTCGTCAGGGCCCTGCAGCGACTGATCCCCGACGTGAGGGCCGACGACCTGGCGTCCGGTGGAGCTGGAGTCCGAGCTCAGGCCCTCTCCGTAACCGGAGCCCTCATGGATGATTTTGTAATCACGCAAACTCCAAATGTGATTCATGTTCTCAATGCCCCTTCACCCGGGGCAACAGCGTCTCTTTCCATTGGCAAAATGATAGTCGACATCGCTGCAAAGACATTCTCCTTGTCAGTCTAACTCCTTGAATTGTTCTTTGCCGTCGATTATCTTGTCGCCACATTCCATCGTGGAGGTCCACCATTAATGATCATTGAATACAGAGGGCGAAGGCCGAAAATTTCCCCCAAGGTGTTTATCGCCCCAACAGCAGTAATCATCGGTGATGTTACAATCGGGGACGAATGCAGCATCTGGTTTGGCGCCGTTCTCAGATCCGACCATAACGGTAATCCCATTGTTGTAGGGGCTCGGACAAGCATTCAAGACAACTGTGTAATCCATTCAGGGGAAGTCCCGACCTTCATAGAGGATGACGTGACCATAGGCCACGGAGCCATTATGGAGGGATGCTTAATCCACCGCGCGGCGGTCATAGGTATAAACGTCACGGTCCTGGAGAATACGGAGATCGGAGAGGAATCCCTCATTGCCGCAGGAAGCGTAGTTGTCCCTCATACCAAAATCCCTCCCCGCGTCCTAGCCGCCGGCACCCCGGCCAGGGTCAAAAAGGAGCTGAGCGGAGAGGCCCTAAACTGGATCAAGCTGGGTTCCTCCACCTATATCAATTTGTCCCGAACCTACCTCGGGGGCGCCTATAAGATAGTGGGCTGAAACACACCGTCGGCAGTTTTGTAACTAATACCAGTTACCCTGGAACCGCTCTCTTGGAACGTCCTATGGGACGTTGCTTCCTAATACTCTTTTCCCTCTCTGAGCACCCTCATCGAGGCGCGCTTCCCGAGGCATCTCAACCAGCTGCCATAAAGCCCTTTCGGAAGCAACGTCCCCTAGAAATCAAAGATGTGACCGGATCAAGTGACCCGGCCGAGGTCAGTTCTCCATGATAAGACGCCAAGCTATTTTAATTCGTTGCCGTGGCTCCTGATCGTTAACTACCACGAGCACGAATGAGGGCGGAGGCGCGCTGAAATAGTTCGTTGGGATAAAGACTCCCGACCCCTTTTCTTGCAATATCGCCTTCACCCCAAAGATCAAGATGTAATCCACCGTTCGAACCCAGGAGTTGACTCCGACCACTCCCAGCATAAATGGGCGCTCGTGATCCTCGTCTACGACACACCGGCCATCATGAATGGCGTTTGGATATTCAATCCGGAAGAGATGGCCATAAAGAGATTTTCATTAGAAATTAGCCTGGCCTGTTTGGCAGTTGTTTCTTCTTGCTCGCGCCCTGCGCTATTCGCTTTGCCCTTCGTACCTCGCACCTGCCCTGCTCCTGATGATCCCTTTTAGTATCGTGGAAATCTCATAAACGCCAAGAGCAGATTTGACCTCTTTGCCGATCAATAATAAAAAGCGCTGGCGGTCGTTATCATCAAGAAAGATGTCGCTGTAGACTAGTCCCCGATTCATTACGTGGTAATATGCCCCTGGGTATTCGATGCGTAGAGGTCGAGCCATGGAAGGGAAGTAGCAAAAGCACTGTTATGAGTCAAGAGCAGACTTGACCCCTTATTATTCCTTTAGTGGCATTCCACAAGCCACATTCAGGGTCACTAGTCCTCCAGAGATTCAAAAAGTGACCGGGGTAGTTTCCGTTGTTAAACAAAGCACACAAGAGGGAATGCCCTATCACCAATTCCG
>JACZXR010000136.1 GCA_022571535.1 Deltaproteobacteria bacterium
CGGTAAACCCGGGTATCAGTTCAGGTGCAGTACGCATCCCAAGAGAGATAATCAGATAGTCGTACGGAATTCTCGTACCGTCAAGCACCACTTGCTGGCCAGCAGGGTCTATTCCGAGGATCTCGGCCTGAAGCACTTTGACGTTACGTCGCTCAAGATTCTTAAGCTTTCTCATGATGTCCTCGGGGCGGCGCTGGCCCACCATCATGAAGAGAAATCCCGGCATGAAGATATGATCGGCGCGCCGATCGATCAGTATGATGTCATGCCCTGTGCCAATGGCACGACCCAGCTTGGTTGCAGTGACGATACCCCCACTTCCGCCTCCGAGGACTACGATCTGTTTTCGCCCGTTAGTCACGCTCCCAGTCCTTCCTGTGCCTGATCCTCAAGTCAGTTGGATCCACCTTTGCCCCTACGCAATGATTTCACTGCCAAACCCCGAAGGTTCCTCAGCCGCTGTTCCCTCCACATCACCTGCTCTGCCTTACCCTCGTCGTTCAGCTCTCGGCCAAATTCCGAGGTCCCTCTCAGAATGAATAGCACTGCAACATCAGATGCGGCCTTTGCATGTTCCATGAGCCATTGGGCAAATTTCTTTAGCATTGTCCCCTCCTTACCCCCGTCAACTATTTAGGAGCGATAGACTCTCAGGGTGACTCAAACGGGTCGACAGATTTCCTTGATAGGTTACCCAGAGGCTCTCACTGCTAGCGCAGAAACGTGTCTTCCTGGTCCAAGCCGGCGGCGGCCTCACGGAATTCTAGCGAGGCGGGAATGCCCTCTCCCAGAATCCCAATCTGGCGGAGGAACTGGCCAATCTGGGCATGGTCTCGCGGGGTAACCGGAGAATATGGCCGGGCAGGATCGCCTAAATTGATGCCGAAGTGCCTCATGGCTGACTTCATAACAGGCGGTAAACCATAAGCGGCCCACTTTCCAGGGAAAAGGGAGAAAAACCGATGCCAATACCGTGCACGATCCAGATCACCGTCGCGGTATGCCCGGACAACCTGGGCGCCTATCCGAGTCCCTGGGGGAGGCATCGTAGCGCCGGAGCCACCCATCATCAAAGTCGCCAACAATGGTTGCATAGTGGTGAAATAGTGACCCTTGCCAGCCAACTCGACCTGTTCGACGAGCCTGGATATCTTCGTGATGTCGCGCGAGCTTTCCTTAAAGTACTGAACGTTGTAGAGGTCGCTAAGCTTCACAAAGGTTTCGATCGGCGGGTCTGCACCGGGCCCAGGGTTGTGGTAGACAACGACCGGGAGAGGGCTTGCTGACGCTATTTCATTATAGTACTCCATTAGCTCTGCAATGGTCGGCTGACCACCCCAGGAGCGAAGCGGCATCAGCACCTGTATCAAGTCGGCTCCAACGCTGGCGGCAAAATCAGCAAGCACGATGACTTCACGAGGAGAGGGGCACGAGACGCCAAGGATTACAGGTATGCGCTTGCCTACCATCTCTGTCCCTCGGCGCATTAGCTCTTTTCGATCCTCCATGGATATCATCGTGTACTCCGCGGCCTCAACTGCTGCGATGGAAATAGCATCGCAGTCTGCCACAATGAAGTCGATTTCCCGTTCCAACGCGTCATAGTTGATACGTTCGTCTTGCGTAAACGGTGTGAGACAAGCCCCAATGATACCGTTTATTGGCCGAGCCAGTGGCATGGAATTCTCCTTAATAATTTGACTAATTCAGAATTTCCGCAACAATCCGTGCATGTCCCGCGTCGCTTCCCTTCACCTTCAGAGGAAGGGCCAAGATTCGACTCTTTTTTCCAGCGACCTTGCCCAGATTCGCCACGTTTTCAGCGATCAGAACACCGTTCCCCAGCAGAATCCTGTGCACAGGATATTCGAACCCTTTCTGTCGCATAGGCGTGGGAAGATCCACCGTAATGCAATCAATTCCTAATAGCTTAACTCCCTTTCCAACAATCCACTCTGCGGCATCTATGGAGAGATAAGGGTGGATGTTGTAGTCAGGGCTTTCGAACTTCTCGTCCCAACCTGTAAAGAGCATCAGGATGTCTCCCCTGCTTACGGGAACTCCTGAGTCCTCCAGATCCCGTGCTGTTACCTCCTCCCCTCCCCTCTTCTTCACCGGGATAATAGCTCCTGGTCCGACAAAGTCCTCCAAAGGGATCTCTTCAATCGACTTTCCGTTATCAATAATATGCACCGGCGCATCCACGTGAGTCCCGGCGTGACAGGCAAGGGAGATCTCAGTCACATTTAATGGGTGACCTTTCTCCAGGCTGAGGCACCTATGGACATGGACATCCGGCAGCACGGGTATCTTCGGCATCCCATCATAGATCACCCGTGAGAGATCAATCATTTCCATTTAGTTTGAACCCCCTACCCATACGGTTTTTTGCCCGAAGCAAGGCGAGTCATAGTAAGCGTTTCGCTGCCAAGCTCTGTTTTTTTATATTCCGATCATCAGGTGACTGCTTGAGGGCTAACTCAGGTTGTAGAAGCGCCGTGCGTTTTCCCCTAAAATATTCCTTTTCGCTTCCAGGGAAAGTTCTTCCCTCTGCCAGATGAGCACCCCAGACTCTGGCCAGCTCATGTCCCAGTGAGGATAGTCTGAGGCATACATGAATCTCTCCGAGCCGATCTCCCCCACTACGTATCCCAGAGTCTTCTCCTCCGGCTCGCAGCCATAGTAGAATTGCTCGCTGCTCAGATACTCGCTCGGTCTCTTTTTGCAGAGCGGGGCTTCTACCTTCCCGCGCTTTTCCCATTCTTCGTCCATGCGCTCCATCCAGTAGGGAAGCCACCCGCAACCGATTTCTAAGTAGGCCAGCTTGAGCTTTGGAAAGAGCTCGGGGATGCCACCGAAGATCATGCCCGTTAGCTGCCTCAGCACGGGAAAAGGATGACCCGTGGTGTGAATGCAGATGAACTGATCGAAGATCTCGCTGCCCGCCTCATCCCCCCCAAAGGCGTGAATAGCCAGAGGGGCTCCCAACCGCTGTGCCTCTTCGTAGAGCGGATAGAATTCCGGATTACCAAAATTCTTGCTATGTGCCTGGGCTGCCAGCATCCCGCCGCAAAGACCCAATTTCGTCACGGCCCGGTTCAGTTCTTTCGCCGCTTCATCAGGACTGTAAATCGGGAGGTTGGCCACCGCTTTGAGACGAGGGGAGACCTTGCAATAATCGGCGATATAATCATCGTAGGCACGGCACAAAGCCGCTGCATAAGCGGGCTCCCGAACTCTCCCGATGCCTAGACCGGCTGTGGGATAGAGCACTGCCGTGGCGATCTCCTGCTTGTCCATCGCAGCCAGCCTCTCCTCGTGTTTAACTCCGGAATGGCCCAGAGTCCCCCCCAGGCTCCTGTCATAGGTCTCGCGTGGAATATACGGGGGCCTGCGGCTTCGAAATGGCTCTGCTAGATAGGGCTGAATCAACTCATCATGATCCCGGGCATGGGCATCGGAGTCGATAACCTCAATAACATCTTTCATCCTATCCATATTGATCCCTCCTTGATTATTAGAGCCCGTGGCTAAAAATCCGTTTCAACTATGCTAATCGGTATCCCCGCAAAACTATCACGACACCATTGGAAGTCAAATGCATCTGTCACCCAGGCACAGTTTTGCCGCACCCTTCCCTATTTCAAATAATCCTCAAGCCTCATGGTGTTCCACAGTTGTTCGTCAGGCTCGATCTTTATCTCAAAATCCTTTTCCACCGGTTTGGTAGCATCGATGATCAGCCGGGTGGTCATAGGGCCGCGTCCCGTACGCCCCTCATTGTAAGAGACAGGGTCCAGATGGGCCCCCTTGATTCCAGGCAGTATCAGCAGATCCTCGTCCGCAATCATCCTGGTACTGATGGCCCACATGACCTCGCGCTCGTTGTATATGTCGACGTCGTCGTCCACGACCACTACCGTCTTGCCATAGTTGTCGGCTACAGCAACCAACGCAGCCTGCTTCGCCTCGCCCGGCACCCTCTGCTTCATGGATAGGTACGTGCCCAGCCATCCGTTGAGTGTGACCGCCTTGAGGGTTGGAAATTGGGCCTTGAGATTATCGAACATGGCTACCTGCGCCATCATGCTGGCAGACAAGCTGTGCTCTTGATGGGCCGAGTCCAGATGGTGGTAGATGGCATCCTTGCGCATCGTTATGGCCGTGACCTGGATGACATAACAGGGCTTATTGCCCTCGCCATAGTAGCCAAGGTACTCAGCATATGGACCATCCGTGGCCATAGTCTTCGGATCGATGATCCCTTCGATGACTACTTCAGCTTGGGAAGGGATTGGGAGGTCCACGGTTTCCCCGCGTGTAACCTCCAGAGGCTCTCCCAGATAGCCTCCCATCAAGTCCAGTTCGGTGACCTGTCTGGCGAGCGATGCCTGCACCACTGCGGAATGATGACCAATAACGAGCGCAACCTCCATGGACCGGCCAAGTTCGACATTGCGCCGGGCGATATAGGCAGTGTCATTCCCGGGATTGATCATGCATCCCAGGCGGTTTTTCCCCATCACGAGGTGACGGTAGACCCCCGCGTTGGCCACGCCCGTATCCGGCCATTTGGTAATCATAAAACCCGCACCAATATATTTCCCGGCATCAAGCTTGGAATTGTGAATAATGGGCAAGACGCTCAAGTCGACCTCTTCCTTCAGGAGTTTTACCTCCTTTATGGGCGCCTCGGAGGCCTGCACCCATGTGGGTTTTTTCTTACCGGCAGCCTTCTTTCTTACAACGTCATAGACCTCTTCCCGGCTCATCCGATTCGGATCGCAACCAAGCCCCAGGGCCAGAGTTTTGAAGCTCCCGAACAGATTAGTCACCAAGGGAAGGCTGCTTCCCTTGATCTCCGGACAATATATGACTGGGTTTCGACCTTCCGCGGCAAGTTTCTGCTGGATGATGCTCACTTCGAGATACGGATCGAGCGGTCGCTTCACCTCCACATAGTATTCCGGTCCTGCCTGCTTGGCAGCATGAAGGTAATCCCTGAGGCTCTTGTTCATTGAAGCACTCCTCTAATTTCCAATTCTGCAATTATCCCTGTCAGCCGGACCTTCCCTGATGGAGATTCAGGAGAGGCAAGACTTCATCAATAAACCGGTGCACCTGGCCAATCTGATCACGAGAGGTAAAACGCAGCACGGGAGTTGTGATACCCATGTCGATCCAGTCTTGGATAAGACCCGCACATTGCTCTGGGGGACCATGAGCTAGCCACACGTTGATCAGCTCTTCCGTCGGCCAGCTTGGTCCGTAGTAGTGATTAAAGTAAAATTTCGATTCCTCATAGGCTACTCGCCTGCTGTCGTTTATATTGACCATCCCGTGAATCGAGGTCTCAAAGCTTCCCAGATCTCGCCCGCTCTTTTCCGCGAGTTGCTGTATGAGATCCCAGCGTCGGCGGAACTCCTCTTGAGTTACGACATCTGTGAGATAACCGTCAGCCAGAGTCGCCACACGCCTCATTGCTCGCTCAACTCCGATGTCACCGATTCTCGTCCTGTCCGGGTTTACCGCGATCCAGATTGGACAGGGCTTCTGGATCGGCTTTGGCACAACCCGGTAACCCTCCAGGGTATAAAACCTCCCCTTGTGATTCACCTCTTCATCACCCCATAGCTCTCTTAGAAGCCCGATCCCCTCCTTGAGTCGTTCCACCCGTTCCCTTGGCTTGACCCCGAAGGCCCTGAGCTCGGCCTCATCACCTCCTCCGATGCAGACCGCAAGAAGAGTTCTTCCCTTGGAGACCTGATCCAGGCTTGCCCACTGGATTGCCAGGAGTACGGGATGACGGAGTGGAAAACTGGCCATGCATATTGTTCCAAGGCGGACTTTCTGGGTGCGAGCCGCAATAGCGGAGAGCAACACAATAGCCTCAAGACGGGGCTTGTGAATAAGGCTGTCTCCAACCCAGACCGAGTCGAACACACCGGACTTTTCGGCCAGTATGGAAGCTTCCATAAGGGCATCCACTGAAGTGAGATCAAATAGGATCCCACGGTTTGGAAGACTCAGACCCCACCGAATAGGTAAGTTTCGCATCTATCTTCCAACGAAGCCGATTGCGGCGAGACTGAGCCGGCAGCGGTTTTCCATAGATATCAGATCTCTCTCTCCTTGGCTTGAAGTGCCTTGAGGAGACGCTCTGCCGTGATGGGTAAGCTCGTGATACGAACACCTACAGCATCATAGATCGCATTGCCGATGGCCGGAGCTACCGGGCCAAAGGGAAGCTCACCGATTCCCTTAGCACCATAAGGTCCCTCCGAATCCCCTGCCTCGATGAAGGCACAGTCAATTTCTTTCGGTACATTCATAAACCTCGGCACAGAGTAGTCTATAAAGTTCGGATTGATGATCTGACCCTGCTCATAGACAAGATCCTCTAGAAGTGCGAAACCAAGACCTTGCGCTATCCCCCCTTCAACCTGGCCTCGAGCCCCGAGTGGATTAATCAACTTGCCGACATCATGGACTGCGAGATATTTTACTACCTCCACCTGCCCCGTATCGAGGTCCACCTGAACTTGGGCAACATGACATGAAGAGGCGATCACGGGCGAAAATGACTCGTAATTATCGGTGAGGGTGACCTTCGTGGCCTCCTCATCGTAGAAACCTCCCTTTCCAACAATAGGCATGCCCCTCTTACTATAAGCCTCCCCAATCACCTCTTGAAAGGAAACATATTGATCTGGCTGGCCTATAACGCTGA
>JACZXR010000137.1 GCA_022571535.1 Deltaproteobacteria bacterium
CTTGCTTAAAGAAACCCGCATGGTCCGCCACGGCCCCCGTAAAGGCACCGCGAACATGGCCGAAAAGCTCACTCTCAATGAGGTTTTCAGGAATCGCACCACAGTTCACCGGCATAAACGGACCGTCCCGGCGCGGTCCATTGAAATGAATCGCACGAGCAACTAGCTCTTTTCCCGTTCCGCTTTCTCCCGAAATCAGGACGTTTGTGTTGGTGGTGGCCACCTTCTGAATGAGCTGATAGATTTTGTCCATTCCCCCACCTTCCCCGACAACCCCCTCGAACCGAAAACCCTCACCCGACAACAGCTTGTCCTGTTGCGCTAGACCATGCTCTCTCACCTTACGCATCTCCTCTTCGAGACGGAGTTTTTCCTCCACTTCTTTTTGCTTCGTGATATCCTCAAAGATGGAGACAAACCCGATAGGCCCTTTATCCGGGTCACTCAGAGGGGCCAGGGTCAACCGTAACTGCTTTTTCCCCCCTCCAGGATCATTGAACGAGATTTCCTGCATGCCAACTCTCTTGCCCTCAATCTCCCCGTCGAACTGGAAGGAGAGGGCAGGAAAGACCTGGCTCAGATTTTTTCCTTTGACGGCAACCTCAGAAATAGAAGTGAGCGTTTGCGCTCGAGAGTTGAAATAATTAATTTTTCCCTTGAGGTCAGTGATGGCAATTCCGCTTCCCACGCCCTGGATGAGGGCCTCTTTCAGGGCCTCGAGATCCCGGTATTTCTCCTCTTTTTCTGCCAGGAGCCTCTCCGTCCGAAAGACTCTCGTCGAGAGATACCCCCCTAAAAAGGCGATGATAAAAAAAGTGGGGATATTCAGCACCAGATTCATTACCAAGGGCTCCGCAGATGAAATCACACTATCCACGGTCCAATAATGAAACCACAGCAGGACTGCTCCGTAGCACGCCCCAGAAAAGCCCGCAGCAATAAAGCCACCTCGATAGAACAGCAAGATACTCCCGTTCATGACTGCCAGGTTGTAAAGGAAGGGAAACGGACTTTCGACGCCTCCAGTAATGTAGATAATACCGGTGATTAAGAGGACGTCGAAATTGACCTGGACATGGGAAAACAGGTTCAGGTTTTTAATCCGCGGCAGTATCAGCGCTGACATTAAAGAGATCGCATAGGCAGCAATTAAAGGAAATTGCAGAGAGCGGAAGCTACTGATATCACTTGGCTTTCCCCAAAATAGCGGAAGGAGGCCGGCCGCGCCCAAAAAGAACGACAGGACCACTACCCTGAGGAACAGGAACCACTTGATACGGCGGAGGAGTCCTCCCTGTTCCTCTTCTGATAGCGACAAGACCACGCTATTCAACCAGAGAGCCCAGTTGGAAGATCGGCAGGTACATCGAGATCACCAAACCTCCAAGAACAATCCCCAAGAAAACCATGATCATCGGCTCCATAAGAGCCGTGATATTATTGACGGAATTATCTACCTCCTCCTCGTAAAAGTCCCCAACCCGCTTAAGCATGTTATCCAGCGCCCCTGTGTTTTCTCCGACGGACACCATCTGGCAAACCATGGGGGGAAAGACCCCGCTTTTCTCTAACGGCTCGGCAACCGTCTTCCCTTCACTGATACTGATACGGGCATCCATAATGGCCTTTTCGATCACCTTGTTCCCTGCCGTTTTAGCTGTTATCGCAAGTCCCTCCAGGATGGGTACCCCTGAGGCCAAAAGGAGCGACATGTTCTGCGAGAAACGAGCCACCGCAACCTTACGTAGAAGGTCGCCCAAAATGGGCATCTTAAGGAGAATGCCATCAATAACCATCCTCCCCTTCGCCGTTTTATAGTACATTTTAATACCCACGACGATCAGAGCAATAATCACTACTACGTGGACAAAGTAAGCACGAAAAAAGTTGCTGATGTTGATCGTTATCTGTGTCGGAGCCGGGAGCGCCCGCCCCATGCTGCCATAAAGCTCGGCGAACACTGGGATCACAAAGATAAGCAGAATGGAAACTACCCCTATGGCCACCACAACGATCGTAGCGGGATAGATCATGGCCCCCTTGACCTTTTTCTTGAGCCTGTTGGCCTTTTCGATGAACAGGGCGATACGATTGAGAATGGTGTTCAATACACCACCCGCCTCTCCAGCTCTGACCATGTTGACGTAGAGGTCATCAAAGACCTTGGGGTGCTTTTCCAGGGCATCGGCCAATGTCGTGCCACCCGAGACGTCCCGTCTGACATCACGGATGGTTTTTTTGAGAGGCTTGTTCTCTGTCTGCTCGGCAAGGATATCGAGGCTCTGAACAATGGGAAGCCCAGCATCGATCATGGTGGAAAACTGGCGGGTAAAGAGCATCACGTCGTATGGTTGGATCTTGGGTCCAAAGCCCGGAATCTTGATCTCTGTATCCAGCCCGGTTCCTTTTTCCTTTACCCGTGCGGGGATGGGCTGGATCCTTTGACTTCTAAGGCGAGCATACACCGCCTCGATATTTGAGGCTTCCATCTCTCCCTTAAGCACTTTCCCCTGAGCAGTCTTCCCTTGCCACACAAAAACTGACATAGAACCTCCCCTGAGCCTTGAAAATCACGCGCCTCTCGGCAATCCGATATTCCAGTTTACCCCGTACCACAGAACGCCCCGTGCGTAAGCGCGGGGATGAATGTTCCGACCTCCCTGTAAGGGCATCGCCCCAAAGCCACGGACGTAAGTCCGTGGTACGGGGTTTACTAGATTCAGAGTGCCATAGAAAAGACCGATCCCAAACCCTTGTCCGAATCAGTAACCCGTATAGTTTCCTCTATGGTGGTTAGCCCCTCCCGAACTTTTCGAAGGCTGCTCATTCTAAGAGTACTCATGCCAAGCTTTACCGCCTCTTGCTTCAGCACGGAACCGGACACCCCTCTGATCACTAATTCCTTCAAGGCCTCATGCATGACCATGACTTCATAGATCGCTAATCGCCCCCTATAACCTGTATTGTTGCAATCAGGACAACCTGTACCATGATACGTTGGAAAACCTGCGTGTAGCTCTGCCGGATCGACACCGATATCGATGAGCACCTCGGGTTTGACCTCAGCGGCCACCTTGCATTTTAGGCATATCGTACGCACCAACCTCTGGGCTGCAATAAGATTGACCGATGAAGTAATCATGAATTGCTCGACTCCCATATTGATCATTCGGTCCACAGTGGAAGGGGCGTCGTTGGTGTGCAAGGTGCTCAGGACCAGATGGCCGGTCAATGCTGCCTTAACCGCAATCTGAGCTGTTTCCAAGTCGCGTATTTCTCCCACCATGATGATGTCCGGATCCTGACGGAGAAAGGACCTGAGACATGCCGCAAAGGTCAAACCGATCTCCTCTCGCACCTGGACCTGGTTGATTCCCGTGATGTTGTACTCGACCGGATCCTCCGCAGTGGAGATGTTAACCCCTACTTTATTAAGTTCCGAAAGGGCTGAGTAGAGTGTGGTCGACTTTCCACTGCCCGTGGGACCAGTGATGAGCAACATCCCGTAGGGCCTGTGGACCGCCTCCTGGAAGTCCTTGAGGTTATGGGATTCAAACCCGAGCATTGTCATATCCAGCTGGAGATTGGACTTGTCCAGAAGTCGCATGACGATCTTTTCACCAAACATCGTAGGAAGCACGGAGACCCGGATATCGATTTCCAGCCCCACGCCTATCTTTAGCTTGATCCGGCCATCCTGTGTCAATCGTCTCTCGGCGATGTCGAGATTGGCCATGATCTTAATCCGGGAGACCAGCGCGGCTTTCAACCTGGGAGGCGGAGTCATGATCTCGTCCAGGATACCGTCGACACGGAATCGAACGCGGAAGGTCTTCTCGTAAGGTTCTATATGTATATCGCTCGCCCTGCGCTTTGCCGCATCAGCCATAATGGCATTCACCAAGAGGACCACCGGGGCATCGTTAGTGGCCTGTTGGAGCTCCTGGAGGCTGATCTCCTCATCATGGATCACCTCCACCTCACTCTCGCCGATCTGTTTCAGGACCTCGTCATAACTGGCCGAACCGAGGCGCTGGTCCAGTACCTTTTTGATTGCCGAGCCAGAAGATAAAACGACCCGCACACCACAACCGGTGATGAACTTGATCTCATTGATTGCGGCCAGGTTAGTAGGATCACTCATGGCAACGGTCAACGTGGAGCCATGGAGTTTAAGAGGGACGAGCTGATATTTATGAACGAGCCGGATAGGAACTAGATTGAAAGCCGGATCTTGGATCTCGGCATTCTCAAGATCGACCATTTCGATGCCGAACTGCTGGCCCAGAAAACTCGTAAGCTTATCCTCGTTGGTATATCCGAGACGAACAAGCTCATGGACCAAATTTGTGCCATTTTTCTTCTGTGTATCCAGGGCCTCTTTGAGTTGGTCACGATTGATGACCCCTCCCCGGACTAGAATTTCTGCTATACGCGGCTCCATAAAATTCACCTGGCTAAGTACTTGATTATCTTAGAAAATGCCGCTTGTGTCAATCAGCTCAGCCGACATTTACAACTCAGAACTTTGGGCAAATCGCGAGGTTACCTTTTCTTCGTTCTCAAAGCGGCCTGGGCTGCGGCAAGCTTGGCGATAGGAACGCGATAGGGCGAGCAGCTCACATAGTCCAGGCCGATTTCATGGCAGAAACTGATAGACTTGGGATCCCCCCCATGCTCACCGCAGATTCCGAGCTCCAAGTTCTTTCGCACCCTACGTCCTTTTTCTATCGCAACTCGCATTAGAGCACCGACTCCCTCTCGATCAATGCTGACGAACGGGTCTTCGGAGAAAATTCCCCGAGCCACATAGCTGGGGAGAAATTTTCCGGCGTCATCCCTGGACAGGCCGAGACAGGTCTGAGTCAGATCATTGGTCCCGAAAGAAAAAAAGTCAGCCTCCTGAGCAATCTGGTCAGCCACCAGGCAAGCGCGTGGTAGCTCAATCATGGTTCCGATCAGGTAGCGCACCTTGACACCGTAGGCCTGCATGGTCTCCCGGGCAACTCGTTGAACGATCTCCCTTTGTGCAAGGAACTCTTCCCGGCTCCCCACTAACGGGATCATGACCTCAGGAAAGGGATTCTCCCCCTCCTTTCGCAGCTCGCAGGCAGCCTGGAAGATTGCCCGGGCCTGCATCTCTGTGATCTCAGGAAATGAGATGCCCAGGCGACAACCCCTATGACCGAGCATCGGATTGAACTCATGAAGGGACTCCACTTTTTCCTTGAGCGTCTCAGCCGAAACCGACATTTTGCGTGCTAGCTCTATAATGTCTTGTTTAGTCTTCGGCAGGAACTCGTGGAGCGGTGGGTCCAAGGTCCGAATGGTTACCGGCAGCTTGCCCATAACCTTCAGGATGCCTTTAAAATCTCCCTTTTGAATCGGAAGGAGCTTGTCCAAGGCTCTGCGCCGACCCGCTTCGTCTTCCGCAAGAATCATCTCCCGAACGTGGTCCGGACGGTCGCCCGCAAAGAACATGTGTTCCGTGCGACACAGCCCGATCCCCTCGGCACCAAAGGCCATGGTGAGCCGTGCCTGGTCGGGAAGGTCTGCGTTTGTCCTGACACCTATCCTGCGTGTCTCGTCCGCCCATTTCATCAGTTTGGTGAATTGTTGGTAAACCCGAGACTGTTTCGGATCTATGGTCCGGTCAATCAAAACCTGAAGGACTTCAGAGGGAAGGGTTTTAATCTCACCTCGGATTATCTCTCCTGTACTCCCATCAAGCGAAACCCAATCTTCCTCATGTAGCACTATGTCTTTGATCCTCATCTCATGAGCAGCATAGTTGACATTCAAGGCTTCACAGCCAACCACGCAAACCTTGCCCATCTGCCGCGCTACCAGGGCCGCGTGTGAGGTCATCCCCCCTCGAGCTGTGAGGATTCCATCAGCTGCCTCGATGCCACGGATGTCTTCCGGGCTCGTCTCAATCCGGCAAAGGATCACCCTCTCCCCTTGCCTCTTTCGCGCCTCTGCATCTTCCGCATGGAAGACGAGTCGACCAGTGGCTGCTCCCGGCCCAGCAGGCAAGCCCTTTCCCAGGACTCGTCCCTCCTTGCCAGCCAGCTGCTTGGCTTCGTGGTCGAAGATGGGACGCAAAAGCTGGTTTAGATGATCCGGCTCAATCCGCAGTAGTGCCTCTTTTTTTGAAATAATACGTTCTCCAACCATATCCACTGCGATTCGAATAGCCGCAAAGCCGGTCCGCTTCCCTGTACGGGTCTGAAGCACCCAAAGCTTGCCATCCTCGATGGTGAATTCGATGTCCTGCATCTCCTGATAGCGCTTTTCCAGATTTTTATAGAGGCGCTCTAACTCCCTGTATTGCCTCGGCATGACATCTCTTAGCTCAGTGATACGGCGTGGCGTCCGGATTCCCGCCACCACATCCTCACCTTGGGCGTTTACCAAAAATTCGCCATACAAGCGTTTTTCCCCAGTGGCGGGATCACGCGTGAAGGCTACACCAGTGGCACAGTTCTCCCCCAAATTTCCAAACACCATGGACTGAACGCTCACCGCAGTACCCCAGGCATCTGGGATATGATAAAACTCACGATAGGCAATGGCGCGCTCGTTGTTCCATGAGCTAAATACGGCCCCGATAGCACCCCAGAGCTGTTCGACGGGGTCTTCAGGGAAATCACTTCCCAGTCTCGTTTTGATCTCTGCCTTATATTCTGCCACGAGCCCCTCGAGGTCCT
>JACZXR010000138.1 GCA_022571535.1 Deltaproteobacteria bacterium
AGGGAGGTCGGAACATTCACCCCGTTCCAACCGTGTTGGATAGGGGACGTATCGTTTTATCACGACGGAGTTGGAACGGGGTTCATCCCCGCGCTTACGCACGGGGCGTTCTGTGGTACGGGGTAAAAGCAGCTCTTTGGCGAGGCCTAATGCTCATCAGGGACTATTTCACGAGCGGAATAATTTCGGATCGGGGTTAACGACGTTTGGAAAGAGAAAGGGGTTAGAGATGACTATGGAAAAACTCGTCGAACTCGAGGATATCCGCAAAGCGCGTGAGGCACTTCCACCGGCAATCCGGCGGACGCCCATTGTACCTCTTTCTCGAGATTCATCAGGGGTCGGACAGGAAAAGCTCTTCTTGAAGGCCGAAAACCTTCAGGTCACAGGCGCATACAAACCGCGGGCAGCCTTCACCGTCCTCCATTTCCAAAGCCCTGAGGAACGGGCCAGAGGTGTGGTGCTCAGTTCGTCAGGCAACTTTGCCCAGGGCTTTGCCTATGCAGGCGCTTGCCTCGGACTACCCATAGTGGTCGTGATGATGGATCGCGCCAGTCCCACCAAGGTCGAAGCGACCAGAGGCTACGGTGCAGAGGTGGTTTTTTGTGGAAACGATCCACTGGCGCGCCAGCCGAAAGTGGCCGAGATAGCCCAAACACGGGGCATGACGGAGATCGATACCTGGGAGAACCACATGGTGGTTGCCGGTCACGCCAGCATCGGTCTGGAAATTGTCGAAGACTTCCCCGATGTGGAGACCATCCTGGTCCCAGTCAGCAGCGGGGGGCTGGCCGCCGGGGTCGCCACGGCGGTTAAACTGTCACGGCCCGATGTCAAGGTTATTGGTGTTCAGCCGGTAAAGGCCAATGCGGCTTACGTCTCTCTACAAAAGGGAGAGCCCACGACTAACGACTACTGGGACACCCTCGCCGATGGGCTTTCGGCCGTTCGCCCTGGGGGTCTACCCTTCCGGCATCTGCAGAAGTATCTGGACGAGATCGTCCTTATCTCCGAAGAGGACCTCGCCGCTGCGTTTCGGGTTCTCCTCTTTCGAGCGAAGCTGATGGGCGAGCCCGCAGGTGTGGTGGCACCCGCTGCCTATCTTACAGGTAAAGTGGATGTGGGCCGAAAGACGGTCGCGCTGCTAAGCGGGGGAAACGTAACGGAATCGGTGGTCCAGAAAATGCTCCAAATGTCGGCGTCCGGAGAGCGCTAGCCTTGGCCATGGCAGAGGTTGTCACTTCCAAGTATAGGAAGGATCCAGGCCCGCATGGTTCCTAATGCCACCGCCGTAGGCAGCGGCCAAATCAATTTTCGTCAGTTGGCTATTTTCTTGGTGATGGCTTTGGGCTCGCTGCTCTTCTGGCTAACCCCCGTACTGTACCCGCTGAAAATACTCGCTGTCTTCATTCACGAAACCTTCCACGCTCTGGCCACGGTGCTCACCAGCGGGCACGTCGTTTCAATGGTGGTCACTCCCTGGCAGTCGGGATACGTGCAGCATATGGGTGGAAAACCCTTCCTAATCGCCTCGGCCGGCTATGTGGGCAGTGCCCTTTTTGGCGGCATTATGCTGCTCCTTTCCGTGCGTGACAAATGGGCTTCGGTTGTGTTTGGCGGGTTGGCACTGCTGTTTGGTCTGATCACAGTGTTATTTGTGCGTAATTTATTCGGCCTCGCCTTCGGACTGGGCACTGCTGCTGCGTTTGCTTATCTTTACTGGAAGCCGTTTATGGGCGCTCATTACATTGTTGATTTTCTGGCGGTCACAAGTTCGCTGTATGCCCTCTTCGATCTTACCGATTTTCTTATGGTCGGTGCCAGGACCGACGCGGTGATTCTGGCCGAAATCACCCCTGTCCCGGCATTTATCTGGGCCCTCCTGTGGAGTGCGGTATCGCTTTTGGTCGTGTTTGTTGCGGGTAAACGTGCTATTACCGTACACTGAGCAGCTACGGTGGGTCTGGGTCGGCCTGTGAAAGGAAAATGTACCGGCGGCATGCCACGGGGTATCCTATCAATCATCCTTTGCACCTTTGTGAGCTGTGAAGTAAGAATAGGTATGGGGGAAATTGGTAATCGGACGTTAAGAATATTTTGGGAGCCCTGATCGAAGGCCGGATCCCACTCTGTCCGACTGCAGGAGACAGCTCTTTGATTTCACTCTTTCTCGTATGACCCATCTCTTTTTTTTCCTAAAGGGATTTGCTCGCAGTCTGCACAGGGGCCGTCTCGATAAAATCCTCGCTATGCTGGTCATCATTCTCATCGTGGGAACGCTCGGTATCATCTATTTCGAGCCCCCGATTTCCCCCCTTGATGCTGCGTGGTGGACTATTGTGACCATCACCACAGTAGGGTACGGGGACATTACCCCTGCGACCCTTGGTGGGAGGGCTGTGGGGGCGCTCCTTATGTTCTTTGGCATTGGCTTTCTGGGGATGTTTACCGCTACACTGGCGAGCATGTTTATAGAAAGTAGAGTTCAGGAGGCAAAAGGAATGAAGCCGGTCAAAGTCACGCAGCACTTTCTCATCTGCGGGTGGAACTACAAGGCCAGGGAGATTCTGGAAGAGCTACGGGCAGACAAGAAGACTCAGCACTGCCCTATCGTCGTCATCGCCGAGCTTAAAGAAAAGCCGGTGGAAGACGACAACCTCCATTTTGTCAACGGGGTGGTCACGCGGGAGACCCTGGAAAAGGCCAATAGTCAAGAGGCCCAGGTTGCCATTGTGCTCGCAGACGAAAAGGTCGATTTTCACGCGCGGGACGCAAAAACCATTCTGGACACGCTGACAATTAAAACGACCAGTCCACATTTGTATGTGTGCGTTGAGCTTGTGGACCACAAAAACGTTGACCACTGTAAGATGGCCAAGGCAGACGAGATCATTGTCACCGGAGAGCTGAGCACCAACCTCCTTGTGCAGGCAGCCCTGGACCACGGGGTCACACAGATTATCACCGAGCTGGTGAGCAACCGCTTCGGCAGTATCATATTCAAACTTCCTGCTCCCAGGGAGTTCATTGGCAAGCCTTTCCTCGAGGTGTTCACCAGGCTAAAAACGGAGCGCGACCTCACTGCCCTGGCTGTCGAGTGCCAGGAAGAGGGCCGCTTTCTTGCAAATCCTCAAAATAGTTATATAATTCAGGCCGCGGATCAGTTGGTGGTCATCGGTAAAGAGAGGCCCTTATAGGGGTGGCCTGGGGCAGAAGGGGGACTTATCTCCAAGGGTGAGAGGAGGGTGAATGTCTGAATACTTTGAGAAGGTTAAGGTGTTTCTGGTGGATATGGGGTATGCCATTTCACAAGAAAACGCAGAAGAGGAACTCGTCATTGTCAACGATGAGGAGAGCGGGATTAAAAACCTTATTGTCGACTGCGAAGACCCTATCCTGATCCTGGAGCAGATGATCATGAAGGTGCCAGGGAAGCCTGGAGACCTCTTCCGTCGCCTGCTACAGATGAACCGCACATTGGTGCACGGAGCATTTGTGTTGGATGAGGAGGGGAAAATGGTTCTCTTTCGGGATACCCTCCGCTTGGAGAATCTAGATCAGAACGAGCTTGAAGGATCGATCAAGGCGCTCGGCCTTGCCCTGGCGGAAAACGCTGAGGAGCTTCTTTCCTTCAGCAAGAAATAGATCAGACGGAGGTTACTATGGCTAGTGTTTTTAGACGGCTTTTTAGAATCGGACAGGCTGAAACCCATGCGGTGCTGGATAGTCTGGAGGACCCCATTAAAATGACCGAACAAGGCATAAGAGACCTCAAGCGCGACCTGCATGCCAGTATGACCAGCCTGGCAGAGGTCAAAGGCATTGCTATCCGCCTTAGAAAAGATGCGGACGAGAGCAAATCCCTTGCTGCTGAGTATGAGCGCAAGGCTATGCTCCTTTTGCAAAGGATGGAAAAGGGGGATCTGGCCAAGGAGGAGGCCGAGCGGCTGGCCATGGAGGGGCTGAAGAGGAAAGAGGAGGTCACCCAGAAAGCGGTGCGGCTGTTGGGCGAGTGGGAGTCGCAGGATCGCACGGCTACCCAGCTCCAGGGAACGGTGGAGAAACTCAAGGCAACTGTCACTAAGTACGAAAACGACCTTGTCACCCTTAAGGCGCGAGCCAGAGCCGCGGCTTCGACCAGGAAGATCAACGAGCAGCTGGCAAAAGTGGACTCTTCCGGAACCATTGCCATGCTGGAAAAGATGAAGGCCAAAGTCGAGGAAGACGAGTCGCTCGCCCAGGCCTATGGCTCCATGGCCGCGGTGGACAAGAGCGTTGATGACGAGATCAACGCTGCCTTGACCAAAGGCGCCGCGCATCCGTCGGTGGGCGCACTGGCAGAGCTAAAGGCAAAGATGGGGATATCCGGCTAGAGGAAGGTCGTAGGTGGGGATCTGGGATAGGGTATTAGGGAAAAAGAGCAAGGAAGAGACGGATCCCCTGCGCCATCTGACCCTTTCCGCGCTAAAGGTGGGCTACATCCTGGACTATGACCTCAAAACATGGGAGGTCAAGAGCTATCATACGTACGACTTTGATGGAGCCCGAGTTGAGGAATGGGAGCTCGACTCCGGGGACGACGGTTGTTACCTGGAGCGAGCAAAAGATGATGAGGTGGAGTGGGCGATGAGCCGTAAACTCTCTTTCTCAGAGCTCGGAGATGGGATCATAGAGCACATCCGAAAGCATGAGGATCCTCCGGGGGAAATTACTTACCAGGGTGCGCGTTTTGCCCTGGGGGAAAGCGGGGCCGGGTACTATTACAGGGGTGGAGAGGGGGAAGGAGAAGAGATGATTTACTGGGAATACACTGACCCGTCAGGGGAGAGGTTGCTCTGTATCGAGCAGTGGGGAGAGGATGAGTTTGAGGCCTCTATTGGCCACCGTGTCCAGGAGTACCAGTTCACGAATATCCTGCCAAGGGAAAAGAAATAAAACCTTTCCAGCAAGTTGCATTCCATCCCCGACTCAAAGTTACTAAGGCTACGATGATCCACACGCGGCCTGCCCTTTTATATTTACCCCGTACCACCTGTCGAGCCCTCGACTTGAGCTCGGGCCGCCTGTCGAGAGCCTCTAGGTCGAACGAAAGGTAGCCTCAATGTCGAGCGACAGAATGCCCCGCAAGTGCGTGCCCGGGCTGCGGACTGATCAAGCGTTGCCTTCTGATGAAATGATTTCCTTTTCCCGAATTGTGATGTACACATTGTACGCGAGGAAAAAATACATTATTGGGTAACCCCGCGGCTTGCCGCGGGCACAAAACCGATGGGGTTTCCCCCGTGGCCGATATAACTTGATTTTCAATCAAGATGGAGGATAGATAAACGGCTGCCTATGTCATTGCACGCTTGGAGGTACGGAGTACGACGTGGCTGGCGGAATATGGACCGAAGACGGCCTCGCTGATAGAAACACAGTGGCAAGTTTCTGGTCAGGGGCGGTACCATGGAAGGCCTGGAGGGTGACGGTGAGCTACCGAGCACCATCGTCGTTTGGAGTTCCCCACCACGGAGCACGCCAAGGCCTGGTACAACGATCCCGCGTATGCACCCATGATCAAGCTACGGCAGTCAGGCTCTACCGCAGAGCTTGTCTTGGTAGAAGGGCTTTGAGGCTCCCTGAGGGAAGAGTTTACCCTGCGAGGCGGGGTGGTAACCGCGGTGTACTGCAAAACGTGCATGCGACCGCGAGTTGACTGGCGCTCTCACTGTCGCCTAACATACTTTCACCTCTCCACAGGGACATCACTGAGAAAGGAGCAAACTATGGCACCCATCCAGCAAACCTATAACGTCGGCGGCGTGATGCTGGCGCAGCCGTTCAAAATCCGCCGGCTCGGTCACTTCGGCTTCAATGTTTCCAATATGGAACCATCTGTCCACTTCTACCGCGACCTTTTAGGCTTCAAGGTGTCTGACATCCTGGACTTCAAGCAAATATCCGGCTTAGGAGACGCCCTTCAGCATGTAGAGGACGCCAGGGGCTACTTCTTCCATCGTGGCCACGATCACCACACGCTTGTCCTGTTCCCCACGAAGGTCATGGACGTGTTCATGGCTGCCGGTGGCGGTGGTGGTCGTGGTATGCGCGTAGTTCGCAGCGAAGCGGAATTGGTTAAGTCTATCGAAACGACCAAGGCAGAAGCGGGCGCAGCGTTTGGCAACGACGTGGTTTACATGGAAAAATTCCTGGAAAACCCACGCCACGTAGAGATTCAGGTATTGGCCGATGGTCAGGGTAACGCTATTCACTTGGGTGAGCGCGACTGCTCTATGCAACGTCGTCACCAGAAAGTGGTTGAAGAAGCACCTGCGCCGGGTATTACCCCAGAGCTGCGTGCTTTTATCGGCGGCCGCTGTGTTGATGCCTGTAAAGTGATGAACTACCGAGGTGCCGGCACCTTCGAGTTTTTGTTTGAAAACGGCGAGTTTTTCTTTATCGAGATGAACACCCGTATTCAGGTAGAGCATCCGGTTACTGAAATGATCAGCGGCGTCGACCTGATTAAAGAGCAGTTGCGTGTCGCGTCAGGTATGCCGCTGACCATTAAGCAGGAAGATATTGTCATTCGCGGTCATGCCGTCGAGTGCCGTATCAATGCGGAAGATCCGAAGACCTTTATGCCGTCACCGGGTAAAATTACCCGCTTCCATCCACCAGGTGGTAATGGCATTCGCTGGGACTCGCAT
>JACZXR010000139.1 GCA_022571535.1 Deltaproteobacteria bacterium
CGGGCGTAAGCAGCATGACCTTGATTCCGAGGGTCGTAGCGGTGAGGTGCGCCCAGATGATTCCCCAGAAGGAGTAGATGTTAAACGGCGGCTCGTGGATAAATGGGAGCTTGAGTAGCCACTGGTTCAGCAGGCCGTAATTCGGATCGAGCAGAAGAATCCATCCCATGGTTACGGGCAAGACAGGAAGAAAGAACGAAATCCAGAACATAAACTCGAGCCCTCCCCTCATGGGGATGTCTGTGCGCGCGAGCAACCAAGCCAAAAAAATGCCAAGCACCAGAGCAATGATCTGGCGGGTTATCGCCAGGGAAAACGTGTTATAAATGGGCGCCAACATGCCTGCTGAAGTAACCACCTCCTGCCAGCCTTGAAGCCCATAGACCACGGGCTCCCCAGGCTGTGAAACTTGAAAACTGTTAAGGATCATCATCAGGAGAGGTGTGAGAACCAGGAATGCCACCAGCCCCAAGAGGAGGCTCATAAAGAGCAGTGAGGAATTAAACCTTACCGGTGAGCCTGTGTGTTCTTCCAGAGCCTCTGTTATTGGCATAGCCTGATCTAGACCCTACTGCCTTAAGATCTCAGGAGGGCCAATTTGAATCCACAAGGTGCCATCCATCAGAACGATCTTTCCAACGTGAAAGAACTCTTGGCAAAATTGTTCTGCCTCTGAGTAGACCCTAACGTTGCAAAACAAGAAGGCTAAAAAACGCTGAAAGCCGCGTGGTTATTGCATTGCAGGCAATTTAACCGGCGAACCTGTAACTCACTGTTGGTGAAGTCCAGAAACATGTCCAACATCAAAGAAAAACCTACCAATGACGCTGATTTCTGAGCAATCATCTATTCACGTTATGCAACGACAGGGTAGAGGCAAGTTGACGGGGAGTCTCAACCCTCGCAAATACTGACGTTAGGCATTTGGAAAGGAACCCCCTCAGCCCTTACAGCAGCAACGTAGTCAATTCTGATCTGTGGGTCCTCACCCTCGTACTCAATGAGAGTTCCACCCTCCCTGGTGCTGACACGAACCCCAGCTCTGTTCAAGGCCTTAGCAATTCCGAGACGATATTTTCCCGAGTGAGTGGTAAAACGAAATGCAAATTGCCGCGCCGGCTCTCCTCCTTCCAGTCTACCTTCACAACCTGATCCCCTTTTCCTGCCCTGTACGGCCTTATTCCCGCTCCTCGGGCCACATCAAGGTATTCCCTGCGAACGTAAGATCAGTAGAATAGTCCCTCCCTGATGGTGATGGGCCTTATGATAACGACCCGCCGGCCACTCAGCGAAATGTCCCGCCAACGAGCTGCCTCCAACATGGACATCGAAGTAACGAACGCCAGCCTTGTACTCATTCGAAATCCTTCTTATCGACTTCGAGCCCCTGCCCGGCACGGGCTTCAGGTCAATCCCGGCAAAGCGCTGCTCGAAAACCTTCTCCATTTGCTTTCTCAACTTGGCACTTGCCGGAATGGAGGCGACGATCTTCCCCTCCTTTTTTGCCGCCTCTACAACCTTCTCCCACTCTCCTGCAAAACCGCTTCGCACTAATCCGAGGAAAAGGAAAGACGCAAAGACAAAACAAACAAACACCTTAATCCCTCTATGCAAAAAACCCGTTAAAACCCCTCCTTATCAAGTTTTGACGTTACTAACTGGCAATTCAGACTTGTGCCAAACATGCACCGATTGAGGAGACAGCCGCAGGCAAATCTTCTGTCCCGGTGAAAGCGGATGGGCGCGAGAGGTTGAAATTGTAAAGTCAGCCTCCCCGTAGCGAAGATGACACTCAAAATGGTCCCCTAGAAAAACCGCCGTCTCTACCAGGCAAGGCACCAGGTTCAAACCCGCAGCCGCATGATCCATCTCGATTTTCACCTCCTCCGGCCGGATGGATACAACCACAGGATCCCCTTTCTTAAACCCCTCACCATTCTGAGCACACTGAATCCGGGTACCTTCGTTAGCCGAAAGACCCACCAAGACCCCTCCGTGGTCCTCACTCAGAATTTTCCCCTCAAACCAGATCACCCGACCAATAACCTCCTGTACAAATCGGGTACGAGGCCGCACGTATATCTCCTCTACAGATCCGAGCTGCTCTATTCTCCCGTCCTTCATCACCGCAAGCTGATCCGTAAGCGTCATGGCCTCTACCTGATCGTGGGTAACAAAAATCACCGTGATCGAAAGCCGCCTCTGAAGAAGTTTCAACTCAAGGCGCATCTGCTCCCGTAGCATCGCGTCCAGATTGCTTAAAGGCTCATCCAGAAGCAAAATTTTTGGGGAATAGATCAGCGCCCGGGCCAAGGCTACCCTCTGCTGCTGACCGCCGCTCAAAAGCATCGCCGAACGGTCCTCCAACCCAACAAGGCCCACCAGCTCCATCACATCACCAACCCGCTCTCGAACCTCTTTCCCCCTCACCCTGCGCAACTTCAAGGGGTAAGCAATGTTTTCAAACACAGTCATGTGGGGCCATACCGCATACGACTGAAAAACCATCCCCATCTCACGCTTTTCGGGAGGGAGGAAGAGACGCTGTCTTGCTGAGGCAATCGTTTTTCCGCCAACTCTTATCTCGCCCCTGTCCGGCGTTTCAAAACCGGCAATCATGCGTAGCGTAGTGGTCTTGCCGCAGCCGCTAGGCCCAAGCAGGGTAAGGACCTCACCTTTCCTGACGTCAAAACTCACGTCCTGTGCAGCAGTGACGCTGCCGAATTTCTTGCTAAGGTTCTTTACTTCTAAAAAGGGGGGTTCCATTTCCTTAATACTTTGAATATCTATTTATAAATAATCATAATGTCAACAGATTCTTCACCGAAATATCTTGGGGTGATGAGATCTTCAAATTAATTGGGTAGAATAGGGTGTTCTCCTTATATCTTATGAAGCTCTCGGTCATCGTTCCGGCCTACAACGAAGAAAAGCTCATTGTGAGCTCGCTTGCGAGCATTCAGAGGGCGTTGGCCCCTGCTGTCCAGTTGGGATGCCAGACCGAGCTTATTGTCGTGGATAACGGCTCCAGCGATCGTACCGCTGAGCTGGCGACCCGCTCCGGCGCAAGTGTCGTCTTCGAACCGGTCCGTCAGATTGCCCGGGCGCGCAATGCGGGCGCGGCCACTGCTACAGGAGATTGGCTGCTCTTCATTGACGCCGATTGCTGGCCGGAACCCGCTTTGATCAGCAACGTTCTGGACTGCATCCAGGATGGCAGGGTAATGGGCGGCGGGAGCACCGTAAAGATGGAGGGGATGTCGTTTCCTCTGGTCCTCCTGAGCCGTCTCTGGAACGGGGTGTCCAGACTTCTCGGGTGGGCTGCGGGCTCATTTATCTTTTGCCGAGCCAATGCCTTTCATGAGATCGACGGCTTTAGCCTCACCTATTACGTTGCAGAGGAGATCGACCTCACCATCCGGCTGAAGCGGTGGGCCCGTGACCACGACAGCCGCTTCGTCATCCTCCACCGACATCCCCTGCTGACGTCCGGACGAAAGGAGTGGCTCTACACTCGCTCCGAGATAGCCGGCACCTTCTGGAAGATGCTCAGGCATCCGCGACGATTCTTCCGGGATCGGAGCCTCTGTACCCCATGGTACGACGGCCGACGATAAGCACGGGGGCTTGCAGCTCTCAGCTCATAGGGCAGGCACCGGAGACACCGGGATGCACATCCTGCAGACCAGGCGTAACTCGCAGAAGCTAATCTTGAAGGCTTTGAGGGAAAAATAAGTCGTTCAGGACTGGCCTCTGTTTTAAAAGCCCCTGTTGGACTTGGTAGTCTATTAAAGTCTCTAAAGTTTTCTTGGCACAAGAATCCAACAGATAACTAAAGGGATCGTCACCGACTAGATCTCTCAGCCACCTGGCCTCATTTTTATCCTCTTCACTCAAGTATCGCTCATCCAGTGCTCGGGCCCGGCGGAAGGCAATCAAGATATTCTTCACAACCCACGGATGATCTGCCACGATATCCTCACGCAGAACCAACGTATGAATTACTGGAAGGACGCCGGTCTGGAGAAAGTACTCCGCCTCTGTTTGACGTGGCTCTTCAACTACACATCGCAAATTCGGATTTTTCGCCAGATCATTGTAGGGCTCCAGCGCAGCGGCAATATCCCCGGCCTCGACCATCTGGATAGCATGTTCCCTGGTTCTCGGGTCAGGAATGAATCGAAGTCGAACACTTTTAGGTGGAGGGTAAACCACCTCATCTCCAATCTCATTTTCCACCACATGCCAGTCCATATCCTCAGGTCTCACTCCGTACTCATTTTGCAGTAACCCTCGCACCCACACGGCAGTCGTGGAATTATACCGATGCACAGTGACACGTCTCCCTTTTAACTCGGATGGATTTTTCAAATGAGACGTGAGGGGGCAATAGATACAGCGATGGCGGAATTTACGAATCAGAAAAACAGGTAAAGCACGGATCGGAACACCCTGGCTTCGAGCCAAAATGAATGAGGAGGTCGATAACTCTCCCCCTGAAATTCTTCCCTCGATAATCCAGCGGTGACGCGCACCTGTATTATCGTATCCCTCAGAAAACTGTTCTCGGCACTCAAGATTAATTCCCTCGGGTTGGACGGACCTGTCAAACAGGGCCTTGGTACGGGGAGTAAGAGCCAAGCCTAGGGTAAGATTCAAAGTTTCCGTAGTCACATCAGCTGCTGCAAACTTCGCGTCAAACTAACAATCTGAGATATAACATAAGCTGAGGGGCAGGCCCCCTCAGCTACGTCTGAGCCTACATTTTTTGCAATAGAATCAACAAAGACTTGACATGGGTAAGTGCTTTATATATTGACATTAAAGACTTTTACTTTTTTCAGGTTTATTAGCAGACCCGTCGTTCTTAGGTCAAGGGCCTATTTCGATTACAAAAAGGAGACCCCCCATGCCCTCTTCGAATAAAATATTCTGGCCTATTTTTATTCTTGGACTTTGGTCCCTCTTTATACTTCCCCCTTCTGCCCTTTCAGGCCCTCTCGATTCGTATATTGAAAAGGCAAAAAAAGAAGGAGCGCTCCGTGTGGGCATCACCATTCGCAAGAAGAGATTTGGAAAGCCTGCCGGGGAAAAGTATCTTCAAGCCTTTCAGAAACAGTATCCGTTTCTGTCATTGAAATTTAGAAGAATCGGAGGATCCCGTGAGCGAGAGAGGGTCCTTGCCGAGATGACGGCAGGTCTCATCAAATACGACGTTGTCACCATGAGCGAGACGGCAGTGCCCATTGTCGTTCAGGCAAAACTGCCTCTGATAGTCAACTGGGGTAAATTGGGGATCCCGAAATTTTTAATCCATCCAAAAAACGTGGGGATCTCAATGAGAACGCCCGTTTATGGCATTGCCTACAACCGGGAGCTCGTTTCAGATGAGGTTGCCAAGACATTTACCTGGGAGACCTGTAATGATCCCAAATGGCGAGGCAAGACCGCCATGGACGACCGGCCGCGCCACCTGAACATCCTGTACCAGGACAATGGCTGGGGAGCGGAGAAGACTATCGATTACGCCAAACGCTGGGCAGCCAACAAGGTAACCGTCGAAGCAAGCCGCTCGACCGCAGCCCAAAAGCTAGCCGTGGGCGCTTACCCTTTGATTTGCGGCATGCCGCGGCGGCAAGTCCGCGACCTTCAAGTCCACGGCGGAGTCGATTCCGTCGGCATCGTTTACCCCGAACCCATCCCTGTGGGAATCGGCGACATTATCTACGTCCCCAGGAAGGCCAAGCACCCCAATGCCGGAGTTGTCTTTCTTGCCTGGACCGCAACCAAGAAAGCGCAAAATCTCCTGGACCAGACCGACTTCTCCGGACATCCCTCCTTCGAAGGGAACGAGGTTTCAAGCACCCTCAAGGGGAAGAAAGTCGTTTATGGAGACTGGGCGTACAGCAAGCGCTCGGATGAAATCCTGGCGAAAATACTTCGAGCGATGGGATTCCCCGTGGTCCGCTAGGACGAAGTGTAGAAATTCTCTGAGGCCGGCCTCATGTTCCCACCGTGGCCTGATGATCCAGCAAAAATACTCTCCTCCCATGGCTGCGGTCATTCGCCGAACCTCCGCCCTGAACAGGAGAGAGAACAATGAGCACAACGGTAGTGGCCGAGGCTTTTTCGAACCGCATCACTTGGGCCCGGCAGCGTATCGGTCCGAATCTCTTCTTCGGAGGAGTCGCTGTGGTCATGCTCTGGCTTGTCCTGGTCCCTCTCGGGCAGCTCGTTCTCAACAGCTTCCGGATCGGCCATCCGGCCGTGCCATCTCCCTTTACCCTGCAGAACTACGTGGTGGGTTTCACGAATCCACTGACCTACCAAATGATCTGGAACACACTCTTCTTTGCCGGGGCTGGAACCCTCCTCACCGTCTCGATTGCCGTGCTGTTCGCCTGGTTGACCGAAAGGACCGATATGCCAGGGCGAAATCTGGCCTGGAGTCTCCTCCTTATTCCCCTGGCAATGCCGGGATTTCTCTTTTCTATTTCGTGGATTTTTCTACTCGACCCGAGAATTGGGCTGCTGAACATTTGGCTGCGCTCTCTCTTTTCGCTCTTTGGAGTCGATCTGGATACCGGGCCGTTGAATATCTATTCGATGGCGGGAATGATCTACCTAGACGGCCTGCGCGGCGTTACGACCGTTTTTCTGCTTATCGTAGGGGCCTTTCGCA
>JACZXR010000140.1 GCA_022571535.1 Deltaproteobacteria bacterium
TTGGTTGCCTAAGGCTAATCGGAAAGCGCTGTGAGCAAGCTCTAGTAACGGTTTTTTCATGGCGCAGAGGTTTCTGGACAGGGCCGGTGTCCACGTTTGAAGGCGGGGTTTATGTGTGCTATAAGACGAAAATTGAGGTAAGCGCGTGAAATCGAGTATTCACCCAGCCTATAAAGCGGCAACCGTTACCTGTGCCTGTGGGAGTGTGGTTGAGACACGCTCTACGGTTCAAAAGATTCACGTGGAAATCTGCTCCGACTGCCACCCTTTCTATACCGGGAAACAGAAACTCATGGACACTGCTGGTCGGGTAGAGAAGTTCAGAAAGAAATACAACCTCAAGGCCTAAACACAGTGGGGTGTTGCGGGCTGAATGTAATTAACTAGAGTAGTCAGCGGACAGGAAGGGCAAAGGGTGGGGTATTTCCTTTGCCCTTTTTTATTCTCTGCACCCCCTTTAAAATGCAGAGATAACGGGAAACGTATGCTGGAAAAATTAGCTCAAGTGGAAAAGCGATTTGTAGAGTTGGAGCTCCTCTTAGCTGACCCCGGCCTCCTAGGCAACCAGAAGGAATATTCCAAGGTCGCGAAGGAACGGTCCGATCTGGAAGAGGTCGTCTCTTGTTATCGCCTATGGCGAAAGGTGGACCACGAAATCGAGCAGAACAAAGAGATGCTCAACGAAAAAGACGAGGCCATCAGAGATATGGCGAAAGAGGAGTTGTCGGCTTTGCGAATTCAGAAGGAGGACCTGGAGCAACGGCTCAGGCTGCTGATCCTTCCCAAAGACCCCAACGACAGTAAGAACGTGATCATAGAGATCCGAGCAGGAACCGGGGGAGAAGAGGCGTCCCTCTTTGCATCCTCCCTCTTTCGTATGTACAACCGGTACGCTGAATCCCAAGGGTGGAGGGTTGAGGTCTTGAACTCAAACCCCACGGGACTGGGCGGAATCAAAGAAACCATTTTGCTCATTGAGGGGCGAGGTGTATACAGCCAACTGAAATTTGAAGGCGGGGTTCACCGGGTCCAGCGAGTGCCTGTAACTGAGGGCTCGGGCAGGATCCACACCTCCGCGGTGACCGTAGCTGTGTTCCCCGAGGCCGATGAAGTTGAGGTAGAGATCGATGCCAAGGATCTCCGGATTGATGTGTTCCGATCGTCCGGCCCCGGGGGCCAGAGCGTCAACACCACAGACTCAGCGGTCAGAATCACTCATCTTCCTACAAACCTTGTGGTCACCTGCCAGGACGAGAAGTCACAGCACAAAAACAAGTCCAAGGCCCTCAAGATCCTCAGGGCTCGTCTATTAGAAAGAAAACAAGAGGAGCAACACTCGGAGATCGCCGCCACGAGGAAGCTTATGGTGGGGAGCGGAGACCGAAGTGAACGTATCCGGACCTATAATTTTCCTCAGGGGAGGGTAACGGATCATAGGATTAATTTTACCCTCTATAAGTTAGAGCGTTTGATGGACGGAGAACTAGGTGAACTAATAAATGCCCTCCTCACTCACTATCAGGCAGAGGCGTTACAAGCGACCGGCTAAAAGGTGACCGGAGGAACCATGAGCGGTTGGGAGTGTCAGGTAGTGGGAGACTGTGGATCTAAGCCTGCCACGGTGGTGCAGGCACTGCAGGGTGGGACGGAGATACTCGGCCGATTGGGAATTGATAGTGCACGTCTCGACGCGGAGGTTCTTCTGGGCACCGTTCTGGGTGGGGGAAGAGAGCAAATCTACCTCAACTATGAGATGCCACTTAAGATTCACGATGAAGAGTTGTATCGCCGCTTGCTTCTCCGGCGTACCCGGGGGGAGCCGATTGCCTACATTACCGGTCACCGGGAATTTTGGTCTCTAGATTTTTACGTGACCTCGGAGGTGCTTGTGCCAAGGCCTGACACCGAGCTGCTCGTGGAAGCAACCCTTGGACTGATCGAGGAGACCGCTAGCCGGGACAGGTCGGTAGAGCCAGATGCAAAATTTCAGGTCCTCGACCTCGGAACGGGATGCGGCGCTATTGGCGTGAGTTTGGCGAGGGAAAGGGGCGATGTAGAGGTATGGGCAACTGATCTCTCCTCAAATGCGCTAGAAGTTGCCCGTGCCAATGCCAAACGACACGGGGTAACAGAAAGAATCCGCTTTGACCAGGGAGACATCTTCGAGCCTATCAAAGACCGGCGTGCGTTTTTTCATGGCGTGGTTTCCAATCCCCCATACGTACGCCGCAGCGAGATGGAAGATCTTCCGAGAGAAGTGCGGGACTGGGAGCCAAAACTGGCGTTGGATGGCGGGGCGGACGGGCTCGATTTCCATCGGCGAATTATCGAGCAAGGGTATCTGTATCTAATGGACGGGGGATTTATGGTGCTGGAAATCGCGCCTGACATGGGGGAAAAGGTCTGCCACCTCTTCAAAAGTGTTGGTCGATATTCCAAAGGCTCGATCCATCTGGACCTTGCCGGTAGAAACCGCCTTGTCTCTGCGCGAAAACTCTCTCTACCTGAAACATTTGACTAAGAGGCCAGAAGGAAGTGGACAGTATCCTAGTTCGCGGAGGCCGGAGGCTCCAGGGCGAAGTGGTGGTAAGTGGGTCAAAAAACTCTGCCCTCCCCGTTTTGATTTCTTCGCTTCTTACCGCAGAACCCTGTTTTTATCAGAACATCCCCGATCTCAAGGATGTTCATACCACCTTGAGGCTCCTCACCGGACTTGGAGTGAAAATCAAAAGGGAAAGCCACTCCGGTAAGCCGAGCCAACTTAGCCTCCGGGCAGATTCGATAACAGAGCTCAAAGCCCCTTACGATCTGGTCAAGACCATGCGGGCCTCGTTCCTTGTCCTGGGGCCGCTCCTGAGCCGCTTCGGACAAGCTACTGTCTCCACTCCGGGAGGATGTGCCATAGGCACGCGACCTGTGAACCTCCACCTCAAGGGTCTAACGCAGATGGGTGCCAGCATTGAATTGGTTCATGGATATGTCCAAGCCAGGGCAAAAAGACTTTACGGGACCAGGATCTATCTGGACCTGCCTTCTGTGGGTGCGACAGAAAATCTCATGATGGCGGCCACCCTAGCCAAGGGAACAACCGTGATTGAGAATGCAGCCAAGGAGCCTGAGGTGACCGAGCTGGCCTCTGTCCTGAACAAGATGGGTGCCAAGATTGACAAACCGGGAAGCGACACCGTGACTATCGAGGGGGTCGATGTGCTCGGCGGGGTCTCCCACTGTCTCATCGCAGATCGAATCGAGGCAGGAACCTATTTGGTAGCGGCCGCACTGACAGATGGAGAGGTTGTGGTGCGAGGGGCTCGGTCGGATCACCTGGATTCCTTTCTCATGAAACTCAAGGAGACCGGTGTCACGGTAAGCGATGAAGGAAATGCAATTAAAGTCAAGGGGTCCGGCAGAGGAAAGAGCGTTGATATCGTCACCTTGCCCCATCCGGGATTCCCCACCGATCTGCAGGCTCAGATGATGGCTTTGATGGCAGTGGCCGACGGAGTCAGCGTGATCACCGAAAATATCTTCGAGAATCGGTTCATGCATGCGCAGGAGTTAAAGCGGATGGGAGGGAATATTCGCCTCGAAGGGAAACGTGCTATTGTGAAAGGCGTGCAGAGCCTGTCTGGAGCGACGGTGATGGCTACGGATCTTCGGGCCAGCGTCTCTCTGATCTTGGCCGGTCTCGTGGCAAAGGGGGTGACAGAGATATTGAGAGTTTACCATCTCGACCGGGGCTATGAGCATATTGAGCAGAAACTCTCCGGGCTCGGGGCGGACATTGAAAGGTTAAAGCATTGAAGATTACCCTCATCAAGACAAGCGATCCGAGATTTGAGCGAACCCTTAGAACGATTATCCAGCGAAGAGGTGAGGTGGAGGGAAAGATCGAGGGGTCGGTGCAAGAGATCATCCGCAGGGTGCGCCAGGAGGGGGATCGTGCCCTAATCCGTTACGCAAGGATCTTCGATGGGTACCGCCTGAGCACGTCCGATATCGAGGTCAAACCACGAGAGATCGATCAGGCGATGAAGCTTGTTTCCAGGGACAATCTCCGTGCCTTATCCTTTGCGGCACGAAGGATTGCCCGCTTTCACCGTCGCCAACTGGAGAGGAGCTGGAATTACCGCGACCCCCTTGGGTTGGTCCTGGGGCAAAGGATCAACCCTTTAGGGAAAGTTGGATTTTATGTCCCAGGTGGTAAGGCGTCCTATCCATCAACAGTCCTAATGTGTGCGATACCCGCGAAAGTGGCTGGAGTGAAGGAAGTCGTGATGACATCTCCCCTTCGAAATGACACGGCCCCTACCTTGGCTGCGGCCCGGATTGCCGGGGTGGACCGCATCTTCCGTGTTGGAGGCGCCCAGGCCATTGCGGCCCTAGCCTTCGGAACAGAGACGATCCCCCGAGTAGATAAGATTGTTGGGCCAGGGAATATCTATGTCACAACGGCCAAGCGGTTGCTCTTCGGCCAGGTCGGTATCGACTCCCTGGCCGGTCCAAGTGAAGTTCTCCTCTTGGCCGACTCAGGTGCAAATCCAGCCTATGTTGCTGCAGACATGCTCTCCCAAGCGGAGCATGATGAGATGGCAGCGGCCCTCTGTGTGACGCCCTCCCTTTCGTTGGGCCTCAAGGTCAAAGCGGCACTGGAAAAACAGATCAAGGAGACAAAACGGAAGGCAATCGCGACCAAGGCCTTAGAACGATACGGAGCGATTATCGTGACGCGTGGCCCAAACGAAGGGGTGGATCTCGTGAATGCTATCGCACCGGAGCATGTGCAGATTATGACGCGCACCCCTGAGAAGTGGGCCCGCTCGATCCGAAGCGCAGGGGCCATCTTTCTTGGCCCATACTCACCGGCTGCCCTGGGAGACTACATGGCAGGGCCAAACCATGTTCTTCCCACTGGCGGTAGCGCCCGATTTTTCTCACCCCTGGGGGCCTACGATTTTGTCAAGCGGACAAGTATCATCCGGGCGAACAAGAAAGGCCTGACCTCGCTGGCCCCCTGGATTGTCCACCTGGCGCGACTTGAAGGTCTCGATGGTCATGCCCGAGCAGTGGAGTCGCGTATGAAATAGGAGGGCCCTTATGGCAAGAACGGCTAAGGTAGAGCGTAAGACAAAAGAAACAGAGATTTTTTTGGAGGTGGATCTCGATGGGGTCGGCAACTCAGAGGTCCAGACCGGGATTCCTTTTCTCAATCACATGCTGGAGATCTTTGCCCGCCACGGGCTATTCGACTTGCAGGTAAAGGCCCGGGGGGATCTCGACGTAGATTATCATCACACCGTTGAGGATGTCGGGTTGACCTTGGGCCAGGCTTTTAAAGAGGCCTTGGGGAACAAGCAAGGGATCCGCCGATTTGGAGAATCGAGCGTGCCATTAGATGAAGCCCTGGCACGAGCCGTTGTGGATCTCAGCGGCCGTCCCTATCTTTCTTACAACGTCAAGATCCGTCCCGGCCGTGTGGGGAACTTCGACACCGATCTCCCTCACGAGTTTTTTCAGGCCTTTGCGAACCAGGTCGGCATGAACCTGCACATCCATGTAACCGAGGGAGAAAATCCCCATCACATCATTGAGGCCTGTTTCAAGGCCTTTGCCCGTGCCATGGAAGTCGCCACACGGATCGACCCGCGCATCAAAGGGGTCCTGTCGACGAAGGGAAGCCTGTGATTGCGATCATCGATTACGGCATGGGCAATCTGCGCAGTGTCCAAAAAGGATTGGAATACGTCGGCACTAGGGCTGAGGTGACACGAGACCCCAAGCGCATCGCCTCTGCCAGCGGAGTCGTCCTTCCAGGGGTAGGGGCCTTTCATGCGTGCATGGAAAACCTAAAACGATTCGGGCTGGTCGAACCCGTCCAGGAATTTGTGCAGCAAAGGAGACCCTTTCTAGGCATCTGTCTTGGTTTTCAGCTCCTCTTCAGCGAGAGCGAAGAGTTCGGTCGCCAGAAAGGTCTGGATATCTTTCCTGGGAGAGTTGTGGGTTTCCGTCCACAGGACGGACTCAATGTCCCGCACATGGGATGGAATCGTATCGAGAAAAAAAAAGACTCGCCCTTCCTGGAAGGGATCTCCGATGGGGACTATGTGTACTTCGTCCACTCGTACTATGTGGACCCCGAGGAGAAATCTCTCGTTGCAACCACCACACCCTATGGAGCCACCTTCGTCTCCAGCATCGCCACCGATACCCTCTTTGCCTGCCAGTTTCACCCAGAGAAGAGCCAAGAGGTCGGGCTGCGTATACTGAGTAACTTCGCCCGGTTTGTAAAAAAGGGGTAGGCTGGTGGTCATCATCCCCGCCATTGACATCAAAGATGGTCAGTGTGTGCGTCTCTATCAGGGCGAGATGGACAGGGAGACCGTTTATTATGAAAGCCCTGTGGATGCGGCAAGACAGTGGGTCGAGCAAGGGGCAGAGCTCCTCCACGTGGTTGACTTAAACGGCGCTGTGGAGGGCCATCCGGTTCACAAGCAAGAGGTGGCAGCCATCTGCACGGGTCTCGATGTTCCAGTGGAGCTCGGAGGCGGGCTACGATCTCTAGAGTCAGTCGAAGAAGCTATGGAGGCGGGAGTAGAACGCGTGGGCATCGGCACCGCAGCCTATGAAAGCCAGGACTTTCGCCGGTCCTTGTGTAAA
>JACZXR010000141.1 GCA_022571535.1 Deltaproteobacteria bacterium
ATTCCCATGGCCCGTATTGTCCGTGACCTGGAGTTGGTTTCCCAGGTCCATCAGAAACTGGTAGAGGGCATTAAACAGGCCGTTGACCGTATCGTCACCCTTGAGAGGGAATCGAAGAAACTCAAGAAGTTGCAGGAATCTCCACTGAAGCTCGATGAGAAAAAAAAGGTGAAACTGCGCCTGCGGGTCATTGACAAGGAGATGAAGGAAATCGAAGACAAGGTATTGGTGTCTCCAGCCGAGCTCAAGAGAACTCTGGCAGCCATCAAGCAGGGAGAGTTGGAAGCGGAAATAGCAAAAAAGGAGTTGGTGGAGGCCAACCTTCGATTGGTGGTCTCGATTACCAAGAAATACTTCAACCGGGGATTGCAGTTTCTCGATCTGATCCAGGAGGGAAATATCGGATTGATGAAAGCTGTTGATAAGTTTGAATACCAAAGGGGTTATAAGTTTTCCACTTATGCCACCTGGTGGATTCGTCAGGCCATCACACGAGCCATTGCTGATCAGGCACGGACGATCCGGATTCCGGTACATATGATCGAAGCCATCAACAAGTTGATTCGGACCTCGCGCGCTTTGGTTCACGAGTATGGTCGAGAGCCCACTGCCGAAGAGATTGCTCAGGAGGTGGATCTCCCCGTAAGCAAGGTACGCAAGATTCTCAAAATTGCTCAGCAACCGATCTCGCTGGAGACTCCAGTCGGAGAAGAAGAGGACAGCCACCTGGGTGATTTTATCGAGGATTCAGGCGCGATCTCCCCTGACGAAGCCGTGATCAATATCAACATGAAGGATCACACGGCGGCTGTCCTGGAGACTCTGACCCCCCGCGAGGAGAAGATCATTCGCATGCGATTTGGCATCGGCGATGGAAGCGAACACACTTTGGAGGAGGTCGGACAAAGGTTCTCTCTCACCCGGGAGCGTATTCGCCAGATTGAAGCCAAGGCGCTTCGCAAGTTGCGCAGTGGTGAAGTTGCTAGAATTGCCGTTGCTGTCTCCGCGTGTCAACCGGCTGTTTCGCCAGGGAAAACTTGTGCTCGAGGCCAACGGGCGCCTCACGGGCGACGTGACCGAGATCCGCTTCGGGGCGTCGGCCGTTTCTAGCATTGATCCTGGCCGGTCCCTGAAGGTCTGAAACGCACGGAAACCCCAGCGATGATGAACGATACCCTCCTGGGACCGGCTCGGAGAGATCTGTTGTCCAGGCCGTAGTTGGACTGCAGACTCGGCGGCAGGGCAGAGTATTGCTACATGTGTATCCGACCCCATCAATAAATATTGTGCTGCTTGAGCCACGCCAGCAGTTCGGAAACACTCGCGGTTGCGAGCGCAATATAGCTGTCGGCTGCGCCGTAGTAGAGGCGCAAGTGATCGCCTTCAGGCACCCATCCACAAGGAAACACGACCTTGTCGACGTCACCGGAAACTTCGTATTCCTTTTCTGGGGCGAACACCCATTCGTCACACCGGGCGATAACACGGGTGGGATCGTTCAGGTCCAGAAGGGCCAAACCCAAACGATATATTACGCCACTGCCCGTGGTTTTGACCCCGTGGTATAGGATCAGCCAGCCGTCCTGCGTCTTCAGCGGCGGAGGCCCGAGGCCGATTTTGGAGGTGTCCCACCATGCATCTCCCCTAGCTTGGAGGATCATCCGATGGCCACCCCAATGTCTCAGGTCGGGGGAGAAGGATATCCAGATGTGCGCGCCAGTACCCTCCTTTTTGGCAACCGGCCGGTGAATCATAGCCCAGCGCCCGTTAAAGCGTATTGGAAATAGCGCCGCGTCCTTGTTCTCGGGCGGCATAACGGGTCCTTGACGTTGGAAATCTCGGAAATCGACTGTGGTTGCCAAGGAGACCAACGGCCCGAACTCAGACCAGGCTGTATAAGTGATGGCCCACAGACTTTTCTCCTCAAGGTAGGTAATTCTGGAGTCTTCTATTCCCCAAATCTCCTCGGGATAGGAATCAGGGTCCGGCATGATGGAGGGCCTCTCCTCGATGCGCCAGTTGCTGATCCCGTCCGAACTTCTGGCGACACTGAAGTGGGAGATGCCCCGTCGGTCTTCGACTCGCATCAAGAGCACAATATCGTCCCCCACCTGCGTGGCACCTGCATTGAAGACGGTGTTTACCTGGTAGGGCAGGTGGCTGGAGCTAAGGATGGGATTATCCGGGTGCCGACGAAAGAGTTCCATGGCATGTGATTGCTTCATTCGAGATTTCGCTTATGAACTTAACTTTACTCAACTTCCGGGCCTAGCAAGTATATCTATAGACTGCATACTTGTGCGGCTGGAGTCTCTTGCCGGCTCCCGGCCTCCACCACGGCGTCAGCGAGCTGAAGATGACGCTTCCCCTGATTGGCCCAAGAATAGGTTGCGACGTATTTCTGCGCGCGCGCCTTGGCCGCAGCCACACGCGTATTGTCCGTGAGAAGCCGGACGGCTTCTCCCACCAGTTCGTCGAAGTCCCTGCAGACTGAGGCACCCGCCTCGCGCAAGTCCTCGCCTACACCCTCGATGTCGCGGCCAAGAACAACGGCTCCCATTCCGATGGCGTGTGCTACGCGACCACTTTGCGTGGGGGAATCTGGCCAAAATACGTTCAAGTCGACGGCATGGAAAGAGATCCGGAAGACCGGATCGGGTGGCATCGCTACTACGAGGAAGCTGTCCTTCCCGTCAGCCGCCTCTTCCAGTTGGGCCAGTAGGTCCTGGTTGCGACGGTCTCGGGGCTCACGGAGAGAGCCCATCACGAGTCCGACTACTCGGCGCGTGGGCAGGTGCTCTTCTAGCGCATCGCGAAGCATGTAGGCCATCTGCAAGCCCTTGTCCCATTGGATAAACCCGAAGGAGCCGACGAAGACGCATGATGGATCTGCCAGAGCATCGAGCAGCGCCTGTGCGCTCCCGAGCGGGCGAACGGCCGCGCGAACTTGTGCCAGATACCCAGCGAGGCGGCGACGAGTCTTATCGCGCGGGAGAGTAGGCCCGGGTTCCAAGGCGTGTCGCAATAGCATCACCCTGGTCGCGTGTTGGGGAAAGGCACGCTGTACCGCTCTACGAGCCCCACGTGTGAAAACTGTCGCACAGTCCAGACGCGGCAGGATCTCTTGTAGGGTCCGATACTCTGACAGCCGCAGGCCCCACTGCGTTTCAGGTGATTGGAAGTGCACCGAATGCAACGACGCTGCCTTGTATACGGGGAAATCTTCCATACGCTTTAAAAGGTCCGCCAGCCGGGGCCAGATGCCTTCGGTGTACTGAAACCACAACACGGTGCGACCGAGGTCGTCGCACCCAATGCTCTTCACCGCTTCCATGAGATCACAAGGGTCGATGGTGGGCCGCGCCAAGGCGTATATGACGCTAATGCGCTCTTCAGGAACGTGTTCAGGCACCAGCGGGGCCCCGTACTTGTCGGGGTCGAAGGCGACCACCGTTACTCGATCACTGGGCATGTTCCGAACGAGGCTAGCGGTGTACGTGCCGATCCCACAGACCACCGGTGGATAGGTCGAGGCAAAGACGATGCGGGACGGGCTCGTGATCATTCGTGTCGCCCTAACCGGTATTCCTCCTAATACCATTGTCCGCGCCAGTAGATCACCTTTGAATGTCGGGCTAGACATTAGCATCATCCCTTTGTGGAGCTACCCTCAAAAAAGGTGTGTGAATAGCAGGATAAGCCTTAATGGGTTAGAAGGCAAAATCGGCTAGTTTATATACTAATCGGAAAGATAGATGGGGCTGTTCTAGCGAACATATTGAACCTAGACTCGACCACCTTTTCGCCCACTTGGACGGATAACGCCCATCTCGTCCTCTTGCCGCTGAGCGAAAATCACTAGTCCGGTTTGCCGACTATACGGCCAAGTGGATAGTGCGATCTGTCGCCCCACTGATCCGTTTTGATTGACAGCACATTAAGCGCTGTCTAGCATTGGTCAGATTATGGCTAGAGGACACAACCTGCGAGAGCGTCGACTTTTTACAGATCTGGCAGAGAAGAACCGTCTGAGCGCCGAGCTCCGGCGCGTGGCCCATAGCATGCGGCGATGGCAAGATCGGATGAATAAACGTCGCAGCAAGAGGTGGCAGGCGCAATATCGCAGTTCCATCGAGCGTGCTGGTTCCAGGCTCGAAGTGCTCGAACGAGAAGTATTGGCTCAGGCCAAAGATCTCAAGTCGCGCATTGAGGAAGAGCTTGACATTTCGGTGCAGGAAGTGAGCCAGTTCGAGGAGCAATACAAGAAGGAACTCGACGAGTTGGTCTCGGCCCAAAAAGAGCTGCGCGAAGCCGAAGAAGTTCGTGTCCAGACAGAAGCGGCTGCCGCGGATCAGACTTCCCATTCGCAGGAGACCGCCGAGCTTCTGTCGAAGCTACGACGCAGACATCGGCGCACTGAACGGCAGGTTCGTCGAGAGGCGAAGGATGTAACGTCAGTCGAGCGTGAGATCGCATCCGAGGAAAGGGACAAGGAAGTTCTCACCAAGGAACTCCAGAGAGTCATCGAAGAGGTCCAGGCGCTTCGGCAGGCGTAGAAGACTCTAGACCTCCGCAGCTAGGCATTATCAACCTAACCCTCGGAAGCCAAGTCAACCTCCAATGGTCGTGGTTTGATCAGGCTGCCGTGGCCGCGTCCGAGACTGCTAAAGAACGTGCCCTCAACGGCCGAGGGTGGGCCGATTTTAGTCTTCGCCTTCCCAAACGGATAAGATTTTGCACTGTACGTCGTCAGAGTAATTCTGACAGAAGCTCGCTTTTTCTAAGAGACGGCTGTCCAAGTCATACCAATCCAGTCCAAAGGTTCTCGATCCTGCGTCGAGCCACGCGCTGCGATCCCCGACCTCTACCACTCTTCCGATATGCCGACTATACGGCCAAGTGGACTGGACCGGCTAGTTAGGCCTCACAGGTATTGCATTGTCAATCAGTAGAATGTTCAAATGACATAGACAATGTCTTCACAGAAGAAGCTACGTTCAATCGATATCAAGCTCTTAGATGATCTCTTCGAGATGGGAGGCGGCTTACGTTTGTCGGCGATTGGGAGGAGCCATCTGGGGAATCCTGGTTAGAACCTCAAGAAGGGACAATTAAGGATGTTCGTGATTAAAATGAAAAATTATAAAGTCATATCGTTGCTGGTTGCTGTTCTTTTTCTTTGTTCCGTAAATTTGTGTTTGGGACAAACGTTGGATGAATCAGATTTCGTTATTTTTGAAAGCGAAGTTTATCATGTGAGTTTCTATTATCCAAAGAGTCTTCTTATTCCCCAGGAAACTCCGCCTCAAGAGAATATGATGTATCGTTTTCAATCATCATTAGGTAGTGATGCATGGTTGACTGTCAGGTTTATTCCCCCCGAACAAGCCTCATCATTAACCATGACATGTAAAGATGAAATTAAGGTCAAAATATTAAGTTTGAATTGTGAAACTATTGAGTTATCAGAAAATTTATACACATATATCGATTATTCAAGTAGCTTCTTAAAAGAAGGACAGCTTAGAGCCATTGCTTGGATTGAGCATCCGACTGGTGGTATTATTGATATACAATTTTCACCAATTGATGAAAATCAGAAACAACTTTTCAGAGATATTATAAAATCTATTAGATTACTTGAATAGGCTTTTGGATGTCGGTTATGAACCCTAGGTGGTTTACTCCGCGAGCCAAATGGCCGCGATGATCGACGCCAGAAACAGGAATAGGATCAGCAACGGGGGTGTCGCCGTTCAGTCCCTGGTGGGGCCTTCCGGTATGGTAGTGCTGCTCAATGTATTCCCTGAGTAATCGGTTCAGATGATTTTCACTGAGCACGATGATGTGATCGAGGAGCTCCCGGCTACCGTGCCAAAAACCTTTCGACGTAGGGATTCTGCCAAGGACTAATGTAGTTCTAAGAAAACGAGGGATAAACTCTTTCGCTCGACTCAGCCACCCGGTCCATCCGCGGCGTGATAGGCCTCCAGAGAATTCAACTGATCCCCCAGATCCTCGGCATGGTCTCGGAGGAGACTCCGGACGGACAACAGTCCGGCCAGGCTCCCATCCTTCTCTAAGATTGGCAAGTGCCTAATGTGCAGGGACACCATTAATTCCAGGGCCTCAGAAGTTTCTGCCTCTGTGGTGAGGGTCCCCAGACTGGTAGTCATCACCTCGCGCACGGCGGTTTTGTCTGGATCGAGCCCTTCTGCTACGACGCGCAGCATGAGGTCGCGTTCGGAAAAGATTCCTACTAACTTGTTGTTGTCCAGAACCACACAGGCCCCACTCTTGGCCCTTTGAATAGTGCGGACTGCATCGAGCACACTGGCATCTGCCGACACGCTTGGAGACGGCACCTGAGCGATCTTTATGACCTTCATTAGAGTTCAAGTATAACAGAGCCCGACTTTTTAAGACGATGGTTCTTAGTAAGGCCTCAGCTCGAGACCCCAAGACTTGCCGAAGGCATGTTCCGAGACACGGGGGCGGACTGGATCATGGGATTGGAAGTCTGACGGAGTCGGACGGGGACAGGTCCACAATGTAAAGGCTAAACTCCTACGGATACAATCTTTTTTCTCGGGTTGGCACCGAATGAGTTTCGACAAAGAGGTGATGGGGACAGAAGTGGATA
>JACZXR010000142.1 GCA_022571535.1 Deltaproteobacteria bacterium
CGCCGCGCCCAGCCATAAAATCCCACAGGGCCGCTGGAGCAAGATCTGTGTTGGTGCTCACTGCCGAATATTCGAAGTGTCCATTATCGGGATCGAACAGATCCAGTTGGTAATTCTTACGACTCTCATGGGGCACCGGTTTTCGATAGATCACCACACGCAGGGTTCGGTTCCATGCAGGAACGTCCAAAGACTGCTCAAAGAAGCCCATAGCGCCTTTGAACGGATGCCACTGCTGCTGTGCCCGGATCAGGGGAACCAACCCCAGCCATCTGAAGAAGGGAACCTTGATGGCATAAAGCGTCCTTTTCGCCTCCAAAAGATCGAAAATCGGCTTCTGGAAAAAGGCACCGTCCATGCGAAATTCCAAAACAACTTGCCGACCCACACGCCCTCTCACATCTTCGATCAACTCTCGGAGAAACGGCACCGCACCTTTAGAATCATGCACGTTGCCCGGTCGGTTCTTGGCTCTGAGAATGTGACCTGTCTGCGCCAAATGAGCCAAAAGAGCATAATACGAACGATGTTTTCGATGATGCGGATTGAATCCCCGAAACGCCCAAGCCACTTTTGCCCCTGTGGTGATCACCGTACCATCCACATCAAGTGTCAGTCGCCTCAGCCCTTCTCTTTCTATGGCTTCACACACAATTTCACTATTCAACTCCACCAGAGCCTGCAGCGATTTCAGCGTAAAACGCTTCAACCAACGAGCCATGGTTGTTTCCCGAGGCAATCGAGACAAGCCGCAAAACCGCTTCACTAGTGGGTCTGCGCTCACATAGCCCAAATGTTCCAATCGCCGACCTCCTACCAGAAGCAGTGCCAAGATCACCAAAATCATGTCCACAGCTCGTTAGTCGCCTCCCAACTGATATTGACGAAACGCTGACTGGACGCGGCGATGCAGACCTATCAGACGAAAGTAACGCCGGATCAATTCTAGGCCTCCATAGGCAGTGATGTCTTGAGGAGTAAATTCTATCCTGAAAAAACTCTTGCATGAATCGATAAATTGGGTTCTACTAAATCTCACTTGGAGTGACCTCCTGCGGCGATGGTTTTTGGTTGTCCAACCTTCCGATGTTGGAGGTGCGGCCAGGTGAGAGCGGGACGGGAATTTCGCAACCCAACCATAAACACGTGCAATGTCTGCCGCGAAAAGCAGACAAGGGCAGTTTTGAAATTCAGAAAAAACCGTAAAGTGAAGAGGAGCGAGTTCAACGTCGGAGAAAAGGTAGGAAAAAGAATTGAATTAAAAGTCAGGAAGCGCGGCTCGTTTTCTTTTGCAGTTTCCACTGCCGTCAAAAGTCCGGCAAAATCATGATGACCGCTGGTTACACAATCAGCACCCTATCTGGGTATGAGGTGTCGTTCCAGACCAGGCGTTTTGTGGAGCAAGTCAGCTTCCAGGAGTTCTTTTTTTAAATCATCTCTTTTGCGCTCTTCAGCTTCTGGACATAAACTCCTGGCCTGGCGTAGTTGTAGTTCTGTAGGATAGAGGGTAGAGGTGATACCTTTTTTCTGCTTGGTTTCGTATTGTTGTATCCAGTAAGAGCAATCCCATCCCAGTCGTTTCCAAAGAATTATTCCAAGCCGATCAGCTTCCAGTTCTTCCGCTGCAGAATTGTTGCGGTTTTTTGGATGGTTCAATAGGTCATGGGCAATCTCATGGGCTAAGATTCTTCGGAGACCAGGCAAAAATACTTGGCGGTTAAGATAAGCATTTCTTGCTGCCTTAATCTGGACATAAATAACATGACTGCCAGCTGCCGCTCCTATCCAATTGGGATTTTTGAATTGGGCAAGATAGAACCGATATTCACGGTTCTGATCTCTGTTGTCAGTCACCTCCAGTATCCGCCTTCCTTCCATTGTGACGAAAGACTGAATTTTGAGGTCATCAACTATAGAGATAATTTCTGGAGAATGTGATTGAAGAGAAGCTCCTCTGCGTTGAGGCTGAGGGGCACACGCAATCAAAAAGAACCCTAAAACTGCTAAAGTGCCAAGGTGATGCATCGACTATTCGGTTCCAATTTTTCCGTACGGCATTTTCCCGCCACACATTCAGAACTGTCAGGTAGCCTTCCTGCGTCGTCTGAGAAAGCCTAAACCTGTCAATCCGGAGCAATGGAGGAGCATGGTTGAATGTTCGAGGGTGCTCCATTCACCTCCGAGCCACAGTATTTATGCATACCATGTACCAAATGGTGAAGTTGTTATCTTTCAATGACTTACCCGCTGGCGCTGATTACAGATTAGGCATAATCGCCTGAAGTGTTCAGGCATAGCTGCCCGAAGAATGGAGTCGGTAGAGAACCCTGACGATTTTACGGATTACTTAACAGATTCTGGGAGAGAGACGGGACAATAAGCGCAGAAATATTGGGGCAACAACTACGATTCACAAAGCGGTCTACACTACAACCGCAATCCCAAATGCAGTCAACACCATAACTGCCACAAAAAAGTAAATGTACTTGATTATTAGTATACCCAGCGGCCTGCCGCAGGCACATTACCGATGGGGTTTCCCACGTGGAGTCGTCTTTTTGGGGGATTTAACTAGATGTTGAGGGCCTGGATGGGAAGAGAAAAAGGGCCGAGAGATGCAACCTCTCAGCCCCCGCAAGGATAATGGGGGTAAGCAAATATGAACCGCTCAAACAAAAGGCTTGCTTCAGTGTAGCCCTTCCTTTTGGGTATTTGAGTTCTTACTCAGCCAAGCCTCAATCATCTTTCTCTGAAACCGCCATTGGTTGCCTACCTTGAAGGCCGGAAGTCTCCTCTGAGCTAACAAACGGTAGATGGTATTCCGGCCGACATGGAGGTAATCTGCGACTTCTTCAATGGTTAACAAGTTTTCCGGCATTTCCCGTCTTTCTTATCTGTTGGATACCTTCCTAAAAACCAAAACAGCGGCCCGATGTGGACCGCCGTTTTAAACTTCTAGGACTCTGGCTGGTCTAAGAGAATATCATGGGAATAAGAAGATAGGTTGCAGAGAACACCACCAGGGTGCATATTGCACCAAGCATCAACGTTTTTATTATAAGCCAATCAACCATCTCGACTGAGTGGTTACTATACTGTCTGACTTTATACATTCCGTTTCCAGCGTCTCCTGAAGAAGCCTACCCTGCCAGGCAAGAGGCGAGTAGCAGCATGGTGGAGGGATCTGGAATCGCACTTTCCGGATTCATATTCACCGAGCTTCTGCACAGATCAGCCTATCAGTAGGGGTCTGAGGTTGGTAAGCTGGCGACTATTAAATCCTGCATTGTCGCCATCCCTTACTTGTCTACCATTTGAGTGACCAACAGTCGAAACGGAAAGTGCCAGGTCAAGCTGGTCTGGCGACTCGCGTTTGTTAAATGAACCGACCGTCTCGCTGACATCTTTCAGGACCTCTCGCACTACAGCCTGGAATTCTTCCATTTCTCTCAAATGCTCATCCGATTCAGTTATCAAAGCAGAGTATTCCTCTTTGAGGGACTCTATTTTACCTCGCAATTGCTCTTGCTCAGCCCGTAACTCCTCAACTTCAGCTACAAGCCTAGGGACATCGTTCTCTATCAAGTTCAGCGTGACAGCCCAATATCTCTTTCCGGAGAATCTTTGATTGGCATGAGTCATATCCCAGCAGTCTCTTGCAGCTCGTTCTTTGATCTCATGGAATTCTTTCTCGTCCACAGTTCACCTCCTTAATTGCCCGGCTCGCCCGAAGCTCCTAAACGCTTCACCTGAGATCCTCCTCGACTCTCCGTTTCTGGATCGCTCGATCAATGCTAGAGGTTACCAGATCCATCTCCCCAAACGGCTTCATCAAAAAGTCGAAGGCGCCCAGCCTTACGGCCGTGGCCGCGATTTCTAACGAGGCGAAAGCGGTCATGACGATCACCTTGGTATCGGGCCTTGTGCGCTCGATCCATTCGGTGAGACCCAACCCGTCCATTCCAGGCATCCTGATGTCAGTGAGGACAACGTCAAAATTGGCTTGCCCCATCTCCTCCATGGCCTGGGCGCTATCTGCGGCCGCCACCACCTCATGCCCTCTGTCGCTGATCTCCCGAGCCAGCAGAAGTCTCACATCGGCCTCGTCATCCACAACCAGGATGCGGGCTTGGTGTGTCCTATCCAATGTACTTTTGCTCATCCTGCGCGTGACCCCCTATGGCCTCAGTTCTCTCAACAGGGGCAATCAGCAATTACCTACTAGGGCTCCTCTCACTTGTGTCCAGAAGAGTCTCCAAGTCTTGACTCAGGTCTCCGCTTTATGGAAACCAGATCCAGAATCTCCTCTTTTCTGAAGCGCCAGATACGTCCGGTTCTATTCCCAGGAATAACTCCTTCCTCGGCGAGCTTATAGACTGTCCGGACGTGGATACGCAGAATAACTGCGACCTCGGCTGGTGTTATTATGACTTCCAATCCTTACCGCTCCTTCCGGTGTCCTAGATTTCACCTAAGGTCGCTGGAATCCTGATTTTCTTTTTAATCGCCGACTCTTTTCTGACAGTCCATGCCAGTTGTCTCAACAGGGGTAATCGGCAATCAAACCAAATAGCCTCTAGCTGCTGACTGCCAAACCGGGACTAGCTGAGATCCTCAACGAGCTTCCGGACTACTCTCTTCTTGAACTCGGGGGTGGCTATCGCATACTTGACGATCTTCTGCCTGATCTCCGGATCGTCCTCCAGCTCGTCCGAGAGCTTGTCCGCAATGTCGCCGGCCAGAGAGTCCATGGTCTCTGGATCCTCCACAGCGGCCTCTATCGCTTCCCTCATCTTCGAGTCTCGCAATAGCTTTCGGACATCGCCCTTCTCTGTAAAACCCACAATAATCACCCCCTTGGTTTTTCTCCTATGGATATGATTAAACCGTCCCTGTCTCCTCTAAACATGCCTAGCATCAGGAAAAGCCTGGCAGGAGCCTGAGGGGAAGGTAACTGGACTCCCGGTTCCAGGTTTGTGGTTATTGCCTCATGCGTGGGAAGAGCCCCCGTAATCAGCTTCCCGTCCCTCAGTTGCACTTCAAGGCGGACCGTGTGGCCCAGGAATACGTCACCTACAATGGTGCCTACTGCTGCTCTACCTCCGCGTCACGCCCGACAAACCGGCTGAATCCCCGCATGGCCGCCGCTTGCAGTCGCGTGCGCACAGAGCCTCCACCCTTCGCCTCGTATACCTCAACCGGCTCGGGTAACCCCTTCACAGGAATCGGACCAAGCGGCTTCACCTGCACGTATCCTTCGGCCAGACGCAGGGCCTCCGCGGTGAGTAAGATCGACCCTGGCATCGCCATCTGCTCCATTCGCGCGGCCAGGTGGGTAGTCTGCCCTACTGCCGTGTAATCCATACGGAGGTCACTCCCGATGGACCGCACGACCACCTCCCCAGAGTTCATGCCGATGCGAATCTGAATCGGAATACCCTCGGTCCTCTGGACATCTTCGGCGTACCGTTTGACCGACTCCTGCATCCGGAGCGCAGCATAACACGCCCGCACGGCATGGTCCTCATGGGCCAACGGCGCGCCAAACAGCGCCATGATCCCGTCTCCCATGACCTGGTTGACTGTCCCCTCGTAGCGGTGAACAGCCTCCATCATGTGCTCCAGTACTGGATCAAGTAGCTTCCGCGCCTCCTCGGGGTCCCGGTCGGCCAGCAATTCCATCGACCCTTTGAGGTCAGCGAACAGCACGGTTACCTGCTTGCGCTCGCCTTCTAGGGCGCTTTTCGATGTAAGGATCTTCTCGGCTAAATGCTTGGGGGTGTAAGCCTCTGGAGACGTGAACCGGGACTGTTCAGCGGACGGAGCACTTACCTGTCGACCGCACTGGAGACAGAACTTGGCGTCCGCCGGAAGCTCTGCCCCGCACTGGGCACAGGTTAGAGCAAGATGAACGCCACACTCAAGACAAAATTTTGCCTTTGACGGGTTCTCGTGTTCGCACCGAGGACACTTCATGCCGTGGCCTCAAATAACCGAGCAGCAAAGCTAGAAACCGGTGGCGGCCTCCTTGATAAGTGTTAGTACATTCGCAGTGCAAGACAGTGCAACAAAGATCCCAGTATCGGAGGCTAATAAAAGGGATACTATGTAAAGGAGAAGAACTTGGCAATAGGGCGGAAGCACTCCTTAGGGATTGACATGCACAGGGCGATTCGGCATGAACCGCCATTTAAATCAAGGATGGATAGACATCGGCTAACTTTTCGCTGCTGTAACGATCAGGTGCGCCGCGACGGACGACGTGAACATATCCGTGTTTATCACTAGGTCATAGTGAGTCGGCAGCTCTTGCCGTACATCGTAGAAACGTCTGAGATAGGATTGGCGTTCCTTGTCGTCTTTTTCGATTGCTCTTCGGGCATCTTGTGCATTGAGCTTTGTCATTTGCCGTAATCGCTCAACACGCACATCCACCGAAGCGATAACAAAGACGCGAAGCAGTCCTTCCATCCCTGCCAGATGGAAACCGGAAGCGTGGGCTGCGATGACCACATTCCCCTTTTCCGCCGCTTCATAAATGACCTTTTGAATCAGGCCCCGGTAGGTAACCGATGGAGGCAGTGAAATGAGCTGGTCTTGGCTCATCGACTCCATCGGATGGGTAGTAGAGATGCTCAAAGAGG
>JACZXR010000143.1 GCA_022571535.1 Deltaproteobacteria bacterium
TTCTTGCAGATGGGAGAAGAGATCCCCACTCGAATACATGGGGATGCTGCGCAGTTCCCCTCCAGCAATGATGACAGAGTATGGGTGGATGGGATAGGTTGGGCTGGGGCAGAAAACGACATCTCCTGGATCCAGGATCGCCATGACGAGGTGTGCCAGCCCTTCTTTCGAACCAATGGTGACGATCGCCTCGGAATCTGGATCGATGGAAACCTGAAAGCGCTTCTGGTACCAATCGGCGATGGCAAGGCGTAGCTTGTAGATACCCTTGGATGCCGAGTAGCGATGGTTCGGTGGTTTCTTTGCCGCTTCGACAAGCTTGCTGACCACATGAGCGGGACTGGGTTGATCGGGGTTCCCCATGCCAAAGTCAACGATATCTTCGCCCTTCCTCCTGGCCTCCTGTTTTAAATCGTTGAGGATATTAAAGACATAGGGGGGAAGCCTCTTGATGCGGTTGAATTCCATTTTTTTCCTCTTAGCTATCAGTGCTCAGCTGCCAGCCAAGAGTAACACAGGTCGGGGGAGCGCTGTTTCGAGAGACCTTTTCTGTTTTCTGCAGAAAACTGATAGCTGACGGCTTATATTACAAGCTATCCGCCCTTAGGTGCAAACCAACAGTGCAAAATGAAATTTGCAAAATCAAGTTATATCGAACACAGGGTTTGAATCCCTGTGTTTGACCAAAGAGGAGAGCTGCTGCTTCTCCCCTTTGGAAACCCCATCGGCTTTATGCCCGCCTCAAGAGGCGGGGTTTATATTGAATAATCATAAACCTCCCATTGCAATCCAAGAGAGCTTGCCCTTAGCTGATGGCTGATGGCTGACAGCATATCTACCCGATACTCCCGAGTTCCAGCTTTCCACCCCAGCGGTAATTTAAAATCTCTCTCAGAGCTCGGGACTTTATCTGGGTTAGCGATGGGTCTTTTGCAAGCCAGTCGAGGGCCTCTTGGCGTGCGTCCAAGAGAAGCTGGGAATCGCGGGCGAGACTGGCCAGGCGAAAATCCGGGAGTCCGGACTGGCGGGTCCCTAATAGTTCTCCAGGCCCGCGTAGCGAAAGGTCCGCCTCGGCAATCTTAAAGCCGTCCTTAACCTGCTCCATGACTCGAAGCCGCGTGATGGCCTCACGGCTGTTCGTCCCGTATTGCACCAGAAGACATTGGGACGGATCTTTCCCTCTTCCCACCCTTCCTCGAAGCTGGTGTAGTTGAGATAGGCCGAAACGCTCGGCATGTTCCACTACTATTATAGTTGCATTGGGCACGTCGACACCTACCTCGATTACGGTTGTGGCCACAAGGATCTGTAGCTCCCCTTTCTTAAAATGGCGCATCACCTGTTCTCGTTCATCTGCGGCCATCCTTCCGTGGAGCAGTCCCACGCAGAAATCCTTGAAGATGACCCGGGAGAACTCCTCTGCCATACCGGTTGCATCCCGTAGGGACAGATGCTCTGATTCTTCCACCAATGGATAGACAACATACGCCTGATGTCCCTTGTGGACTTCCTCCCGCACGATTTCATAGACGACGGACCTCTCCCTTTCATTAAACAGTCTAGTCTTCGTCGGAGTTCGGCCAGGAGGCATCTCGTCAAGAGATGAGACCTCCATATCACCGTAAAGGACCATGGCCAGACTCCTGGGGATGGGAGTTGCGCTCATCAGAAGAATATCGGATTCGGCCTGGGAGGGAGCGGTCGAGTTTCTCCCAGTCGAAAGGCGCTTGAGCGCCATGCGTTGAAACACCCCGAAGCGGTGTTGTTCATCAATAATCCCCAGGCCCAATCGAGGGACCTGAACCCCTTCCTGAATCAGCGCATGAGTCCCGACAACAAAGGCAATTTCTCCCTTTCCTATGCGCACAAGTAAATTTTCTTTCTCGCTCGCGGGCAACGACCCTATCAGCAGGCCGGTTGTGATGTTCAACTCATCTGCGAAGGCCTTGAGGTAACTGAAATGCTGCTCGGCCAAAAGCTCAGTTGGAGCTAGCAATACTGCTTGAAATCCGTTTTCGATGGCCCGGAGAGCCGCGAACCAGGCAACAATGGTCTTACCGGAACCCACATCTCCCTGCATCAAGCGTTGCATCGGATGCGAGGAGGCCATGTCCCGGTAGATCTCACCCAGAACACGCTCCTGGGCATTGGTCAAGGAAAATGGGGTAAGCGCTCGCATCCGCCGAGTCAGCCCCTCTTGATGCGCAATCAAGGAGTGGCCTGTCAGGGCAGAGTGATGTTTTCTCCGAAGTGCTAATCCGAGCTGAAGATAGAAGAACTCGTCGAAGATGATGGACCGATGGGCCGTGGAACGAAACTGGTTAAGGAAGACAATGTCTACCTCCTTGTTCGGCTGGTGAATTTCAATGAGGGCCCTTTTGAGGTCTGTGACGTGATGGCGCTGGGCAACGACTGGGGGTAGAAAGCTGGGAAGAAAATCCCAATAAGTGGTCAGGGCCTGGTTAACCCATCTTCGAATCATTCGTGTTGGGATCCCCCCGGGTTTTAAATAAACGGGAAGGATTTTTTCTCTCTCCTCTTCTTCTCCGGGCTCAACAGGTTCAAACTCAGGATGGACAATCTTCTTTTCTGCCCCTCTTCCCCTATCTACCTTTCCGTGAATGAGCAAATTCTGATCGATGTGAAGTCGCTTGGTAATGTATGGCTTTGGATGAAACCAGACCAGACTTAGGGTCCCCGTTCCGTCCGTGAGGGTTCCTATGAGGATCTGCCTTCTTATGCGGGGGACGTACCTTTTGTCCAGGGCCACTAGTTTGCCAACAAAGCTGTCCTCCCTCCCAATCGTCGCCTGATGGATCTTCTTGAGCTCTCGCCGGTCCTCATAACGGAAGGGTAAGTGGTAGAGGAGATCATCTACGGTCTTCAGCCCTAAGCCTTCTAATAGGGCCGCCCTCATGGGGCCTACACCTTTGATATATCGGACTGGTGTTTGAAGGGCGTGCAGGCACTCTCTGGGTGAAAGGGGGGTCCCTTCGTAGGTTGTTGTGGGTCTTGGTTCGTTTTCGACCGAATTCATGCAGGTCAGCGGGAAGAAAACGTGTCATCCGAGGACAGATATTCCTGAAGCGCCCTGATCCCCAATTCACTTTGTCCCACCAATTCGATCCCCTCTACAGCGGCCTCTGCCCCGGCAATGGTAGTAAAGTACGGCACCAGATAGTCTAAAGCATGACGGCGAAGATTATATGAGTCCGCTTGGGAATAAGTGTCGGTGGGGGTGTTGATAACCATGGCAACCTCGCCACATTTGATTGCGTCTGCAATATGTGGGCTCCCCTGTTGGATTTTGTTTACCATCTGAACAGGGATGTTCCGGCTCTGAAAACACGCAGCTGTTCCCCGGGTGGCCAAGATCTGGAACCCTATCCCACATAGCCTTTGAGCAATAGCTGCTGCCTTCTCCTTATGTTTGTCAGGGACGCTGAAGAAGACTTTCCCCTCTTGCGGCAAGCGCATTCCGCTACCCATCTGCGCCTTGGCAAATGCCCGTCCAAAGGAGGTGTCCATTCCCATAACCTCGCCAGTCGATTTCATCTCGGGCCCCAAGAGAGTATCGACTCCGGGAAATTTATTAAAGGGGAAAACCGATTCCTTGACGGAGATATGTCGGGGCAAGATCTCCGAGGTCAACCCCAGATCGCTTAGTTTTTTTCCTACCATCACACGGGCAGCCAGTTTGGCCAGGGGGATACCAGTGGCCTTGCTCACAAAAGGAACAGTACGGGACGCACGCGGATTAACCTCCAGGATATAGACCTCGTCCTTCTTCACAGCGTATTGAACATTCATAAGACCACGGACGTTCAAGGCCAAGGCGAGTGTCTCTGTCTGACGGCGGATCTCCCTTTGGATTGTCCTGCCGAGTGATTTGGGAGGCAGAGAACAGGCGCTATCACCAGAATGGACCCCTGCCCTTTCGATGTGCTCCATAATGCCTCCGACCACAACCCGCTCTCCATCTGCCAAGGCATCTACATCCACCTCGATGGCGTCGTCCAAGAATTTATCGATCAGGACCGGATGCTCGGGGGAAGCCGCAACGGCATGGGAAATGTAGGTCCTGAGGGTCTCCTTATCGTAGACGATCTCCATGGCCCTACCCCCTAGAACATAAGAGGGTCGTACCAGCACCGGGTAGCCCAGCTCCTCTGCTATAACCACTGCCTCTGTGTAGGATCGAGCCGAACCGCTGATTGGCTGCCTTAACCCGAGGCCTTCGAGAAGCCTCTTGAATCTATCCCGGTCCTCGGCCAAGTCGATGCACTCAGGAGTAGTGCCGATAATATTTACCCCTGCTCGTTCCAGGGACAGAGCCAATTTCAATGGGGTCTGACCGCCAAACTGGACGATGACCCCATCCGGTTTTTCAACCTCGACAATGTTGAGGACGTCCTCGAACGTGAGGGGCTCAAAGTAGAGCTTATCTGAGGTGTCGTAATCAGTGCTGACCGTCTCGGGGTTGCAGTTCACCATAATCGTTTCATAGCCATCCTCCTTCAGGGCAAAGGCGGCATGGACACAACAGTAATCGAATTCGATCCCCTGGCCGATTCGGTTTGGCCCACCTCCCAGAATGACGATTTTTTTCCGCTGACTAGTATCCGACTCGTCCTCCCGTTCGTACGTGGAATACAAGTAGGGAGTATAGGCAGCGAACTCCGCTGCGCAGGTGTCCACGGTGCGGAACACCGCGCGGACCCCAACACGAAGGCGGAGAGAGCGTACCTCCTCTTCTGATCGATTCAAGAGAATGGCCAGACGATGATCGGAAAAGCCCATCTGCTTAACCGAGCGGAAAAACTCTGGCGACAGGGCCTCCCTTTTCCCGCCCCTTTTCTTGATCTCTTCCTCCGCACCAATGATCCCGCGAACATGCTCCAGGAACCAGGGATCGATCCTGGTGAGGCCGTGAATCTCTTGAACGGACATTCCCATTCGAAAGGCATCGCCGAGGTGCCACAAACGCTGGGCATTCGGCGACTCTAGTCTCTGCCGGACCAGCTTTAGATTTTCCACCCGGCCATTCCCGGCAAAATCAATTTGTTCTTCAAATCCGTAAGAGCCAGTTTCCAGCGAGCGCATGGCCTTCTGCAGGGCTTCCTTGAACGTGCGCCCTATTGCCATAGCCTCTCCCACCGACTTCATTTGCGTGGTCAGGATATCTTTAGCCTTGGGAAACTTTTCGAAGGTAAAGCGTGGAATCTTCACCACGACGTAGTCAATAGTTGGCTCAAAGCAGGCAGGGGTTTCCCTGGTGATGTCGTTGGGGATCTCATCGAGATTATAGCCAACCGCCAGCTTGGCCGCGATCTTGGCGATCGGAAATCCTGTTGCCTTGCTGGCAAGCGCCGAGCTCCGAGATACACGAGGGTTCATTTCGATAACTACCAGGCGGCCGGTCTCCGGGTTCACTGCAAACTGGATATTGGATCCACCCGTATCCACTCCAATCTCGCGGATGATCTTCAGTGCGGCGTCCCGCATTAGCTGATACTCTTTGTCGGTCAATGTTTGAACCGGGGCGACAGTGATGGAATCCCCAGTGTGTATCCCCATGGGGTCAAAGTTCTCTATGGAGCAGACGATAACAACGTTGTCTTTTTGGTCCCGCATGACCTCCAGCTCAAATTCTTTCCAACCAAGGACTGATTCCTCAACGAGGACCTCGCGGACAGGCGAGATATTCAACCCCCATTGAATGACTTCCTCAAAGTTGTCCGAGCCATAGACGATATTTCCTCCGCTCCCACCGAGAGTACGCGACGGGCGAATGATCACCGGAAAACCGAGTTCCCGTTGGATCTTGAGGGCCTCTTGGTGATTGTGCGCTATACCGCTTTGTGGAAGATCCAGTCCGATCTTCTTCATCGCCTGTTTGAAGAGGTCTCGATCCTCGGCCTTCTTGATGGCCTCCAGCTTTGCCCCGATCATCTCCACACCGTAGCGGTCCAGGATTCCACGCTCCGCCAAGTCGATTGAGATATTCAAGGCTGTCTGCCCCCCCAGGGTCGGGAGCAGGGCATCCGGTCGCTCTCTCTCGATGATCTTTTCCAACATATCAACCGTGATGGGCTCGATGTAGGTTCGATCCGCAAAATCGGGATCGGTCATAATGGTGGCTGGATTGGAGTTAATGAGGATAACCCGGAATCCTTCTTCTTTGAGGGCCTTCAGGCCCTGTGTGCCGGAATAGTCGAACTCGCAAGCCTGCCCGATGACAATCGGCCCGGAACCAATAATCAGAATTGATTTTATGTCTGTCCGCTTGGGCATTGGGAAAACTCCGCTATCCCTTGTATTGATCCATCATGTCCAGGAATCTTCTGAACAGATAGTTTGCGTCATGTGGGCCTGGCGAGGCCTCCGGGTGATACTGGACCGAGAAAATGGGAAGCTCCCGATGCGCCAGTCCCTCCACCGTCCGGTCGTTGAGGTTAAGGTGAGTGACCTCTACTGCCCCCTTAAGAGAATCGGCATCCACGGCAAAACCGTGGTTTTGGGCGGTAATTTCCACCTTTCGTGTGGTTAGATCCATCACCGGTTGATTTCCCCCGTGGTGACCAAACTTGAGCTTGTAAGTCC
>JACZXR010000144.1 GCA_022571535.1 Deltaproteobacteria bacterium
GAAGGGCCTCCAGGCACTGGTTTTCCCTTTCCACTTGAAAGAGCTGGTTCAGTCCTAAGGTGCCGGTAAAGGTGAAGGCAAGCCACAAAAGCCCGGGGGTCATCTCCGCCACCCTCTCACGTGAAATTTCAAAGGAAAAGTGAAAGAGAAAAAGAAGGACGACACCAAAGAAAAACATCGAGATGAGGCTCTCGCGGCGACGGATCTCCAGAAGCAGGTCCTTCCAGAGTAACCAGTAAATCTGCCTTACAATTTTCATCTGTCTGCTCGGGGGAGGAACTCTGCAAAGGCACGGTGAAAAGTTTCCCAGGACTCCTGCCGGGGCTCATCGAAGATGATCTTCCCTTGGTGCAAAATAAGCGCCCTGGAGCAGAGAGAGAGGATGCGCGACACATGGTGAGTCGCCATAATCACTATACCACCGGTGCGGCAGAGTCCCCTCAAGTAAGCTTCCAGGAGGTCGATCCCCGGGCCATCCAACACACCATAAGGCTCGTCCAGGAGAAGCAGCGTCGGTTCCAGGAGACGCCATTTGGCAATGGTAAGACGGCATTTCATGCCATGTGAGAACGTAGCAACATGGGCATCCGACCAGCGGGCAAGGCCGACCTGATCTAAAGCACTGTCCACTTCTCGGGGGTTTTTGTTCTTGTCATAAAGGGAAATAAAGAAGCGAAGATTTTCCCTGGCAGTCAACTTCTCATAGAGGTGTTCGTGGGGAGAAAGAAAGCCGATCGTTGACCGGACAGGAGAGTTTCCGTACCCTAGCCCTTTCCCGTCTATTTCTATCTCACCGGCGGTCGGATAGATGAGAGCCGAGAGGAGCTTGAGCAATGTCGTTTTCCCTGCTCCGTTGGGGCCGAGCAAGGCAACGCAGTCCCCTTGTCTAAATTCAAGATATACGTCTCTCAAGGCCCAAAAATAACCGTAGGCCTTGGAGAGATTGCGGACCAGCACACTCAAGATCTTCTCCTTAGGGATTCCTTCTCAAATAGTTGCTTAAGGGGCAGGGCAAATTCTTTGGACTATAATCCTCGGGTGACGTAGATTCAATTGAAGCACACACACCGTTTGGAGTCGAGGGGTTCTGCTCCCAAATAGGGAGCCATCCGACACTGAACGCTCTCAAAGAGAGAGCGGGTTAGCGAATATCACCACGAAGAGCACGAAGGAAACAGAGTGAAATTATATTGTGATATCCTTCGTGATCTTCGTGTACTTCGTGGTAGACAAGTTTAATAACGCGTTACAGGAGCCGAGTCTCCCGCTGAGAGGCAGGCCCCCTCGGCTACCTCCCAATTCGGAAGCAGTTTTAATGAGGCAGATCACAGGGTTGACTCCGTTGAATAAATCGGCTAAAAATCAAAAAACCTACGAGCTTCCACTTTTTTTTCTTTAAATAGAGCCTAAGGCCCTAATTGTGAATAGCGAAGCGTGAAGGGCGGAGTTCTGACTATTCACTGTTCAATTTTATCTTTTCACAATTAAGCCCTTAGGCTATTTATTAACTGGCGGGAGAGTGACGGCTTCTTACAAACAAATCAAAGTACCCTCGGAAGGTAGCAAGGTCACGGTGCCGGCCGGCAGGACATTGCAGGTTCCCGATAAACCCATCATCCCGTTTATCGAGGGTGACGGCACAGGGCCGGATATCTGGAGTGCGGCAGTGAAGGTTCTTGATGCCGCAGTGGAGAAGGCCTATCGGGGTAAAAGGAAAATTGCATGGATGGAGGTTTACGCCGGGGAGAAGGCAAAGGCTACCTATGGCTCGGCATGCCCTCCCAACTTTCTGCCGGAAGAGACCGTAGATGCCATTAGAGAATATATCGTAGCTATCAAGGGTCCTCTTACCACACCGATTGGGGAGGGTTTCCGTAGCCTCAATGTCACCCTTCGGCAGTTACTTGATCTGTATGTCTGCTTGCGACCGGTCCGCTATATCAAAGGCGTCCCATCCCCTGTCAAAAGGCCCGAATTGGTGGATATGGTGATCTTTCGGGAGAACACGGAAGATATTTATGCCGGGATCGAGTGGGAGACGGGAACCCCGCAGGCAAAGAAGGTGATTGCCTTCCTTCAAAAGGAGCTGGGGGTCAAGAGCATCCGATTCCCGAAGACCTCGAGCATTGGGGTCAAGCCGGTTTCCATCGAAGGGTCGGAGCGTCTGATCCGTGCAGCGATCCGCTACGCCATAGAGCAGAAAAGACGCAATATCACCCTGGTCCACAAAGGGAACATCATGAAATACACCGAGGGGGCCTTCATGCGCTGGGGATATGCCTTGGCCAAGAAGGAGTTTGGCGACAAGGTAGTTTCTTGGGAGGAATGCAACGGAAATCCGCCGGCGGGAAAGATCATGATTAAAGATGCCATCACAGACGCCTTTCTACAGCAGGTGCTGACGCGCGCTGGGGAGTTCGATGTGATTGCCACCATGAACCTGACCGGTGATATCATTTCCGATACCCTGGCTGCTCAGGTGGGAGGCATAGGGATCGCGCCCGGCGGCAACATTAATTACGACACAGGCACTGCCCTGTTTGAGGCCACTCACGGAACGGCCCCGAAATATGCCGGTCAGGATAAGGTAAATCCGGGTTCCGTTATTCTCTCAGGAGAAATGATGTTTCGATATCTGGGGTGGAATGAGGCTGCGGACCAGATCAACAGCGCACTGGAGCGCACCATTGCTAACAAAACGGTAACCTATGACTTGGAGCGATTGATGCCGGGATCGAAGCTGTTGCGCTGTTCCGAGTTCGGAGATGCGATCGTGAAAAATATGTAATGGAAGGGTAGAGATAAAAGTGGCTCGAAGAAAAATCGCATTGATAGGTGCTGGTAATATTGGCGGTACGATGGCTCATCTCTGTCTCCTGAAAGGACTTGGAGACGTTGTCCTCTTCGATGTCATTGATGGATTGCCCCAAGGTAAGGCGCTTGACCTCCTCCATTCTGCGCCGATCGAGAACTTCGATGCCCAGGTTTCAGGGACAGGTAAGTATGAGGGTATTGCTGGAGCTGATGTTTGTATTGTTACCGCGGGATTGGCCCGCAAGCCCGGAATGAGCCGGGACGATCTGGTGGGGACCAACGCGAAGATCATGAGTCAGGTGGCGGAGGGAATAAAAACCTATGCTCCCGATTCCTTCGTTATCGTGATCACCAATCCGCTTGATGTCATGGTGACCCTGATGAAGCGGGTGACCGGATTTCCCAAGAATCGTGTGGTTGGGCAGTCCGGTATCCTCGATTCCTCTCGCTACCGTTCCTTCATTGCTCAGGAACTCAACGTTTCAGTGGCCAGTGTCGCAGCCCTCGTGCTCGGGGGACATGGGGACGACATGGTTCCGGTGCGAAGCACGTGCCAGATCTCCGGTGTTCCGATTGAAAAGCTCATCTCCGATAAGCGCCTCGATGAAATCGAGGCTAGGGTAAGAAAGGCTGGAGGGGAGATCGTTTCACTACTCAAATCCGGATCGGCCTTCTACTCTCCGGCATCGGCCGCGATCCGGATGGTGGAGGCCTATTTCTTCGACAAAAAAGAGATCCTTCCGTGTGCCGCCTATCTGGAGGGGGAATATGGGGTTCAAGGACTGTACTTCGGGGTCCCGGTGATAATCGGAGAGGGGGGCGTCGAGAAAGTCGTGGAGATTGATCTGAACTCGCAGGAGAAGAAGGCCTTCGAGGTTTCCCTGACTCGTGTCAAAGAGCTGCTCCAGTCCATGGATCGGCTTCTTGCTGAGAAGGTGCGAAAAGTGAAAAGTCAAAAGTGAATAGTTTAGGTCCTGCCGTTCACTGTCCATTTCTCGTTTTTTTTCACCTTTATGAACGTTCACGAATACCAGGCTAAGGAAATCCTTGCACGTTACGGTGTCTCTGTTCCCAAGGGACGAGTTGCATCGACTCCTGAGGAGGTGTGGACTGTGGCCCGGGAGCTTGGAGCCCCCTGTGTAATCAAGGCCCAGATCCATGCGGGGGGAAGGGGAAAGGCGGGAGGTATAAAGCTTGCCCAAACTCCCGAGGAGGCAAAGGCCCTCGCTCAGGAAATCATCGGCAAGAAACTCGTCACGCACCAGACAGGCCCCACCGGTAGAGTGGTCAAGCGTGTCCTCGTCGAGCAACAGTTCGATATCGAACACGAATGGTATTTGGGTGTGGCGTTGGACACCTCAGCTTCCCTTCCCTCTGTGATGGCGTGTGCGGAGGGGGGAGTGGAAATTGAAGAGGTGGCCAGGAAGAGTCCCGAAAAGATCATGAGGGAGGTGATCGATACGCCAGATGGACTCCTCCCATTCCAGGTAAGAAGGCTCGCCTATGGCCTCGGGCTCCCATACGAAAAGGGGGCCTTGTTTTTTCCGCTGATCCAGGGCTTGGTTCGAGGATTCATTGACTGTGACTGTATGCTGGCAGAAATCAATCCGCTGGTGTTCACCAGTCAAGGGGAGCTGGTGGCCCTGGATGCAAAGATGAACTTTGACAGCAATGCCCTTTTTCGTCACCCAGAGATTGTGGCCTTGAGAGATACTGATGAGGAGGATCAAAAGGAAATTCAGGCGTCCAAAATCGGCTTGTCCTACATTGCGCTGGAGGGCAACATCGGCTGTATGGTCAACGGGGCAGGCCTTGCTATGGCAACGATGGATATCATTAAGCTCTGTGGTGGAGAGCCGGCTAATTTTCTTGACGTTGGAGGTGGGGCCAGCAAGGACAAGGTAGCGCAGGCCTTCAAAATAGTTCTTTCTGATCAGCGGGTTCAGGGTGTCCTGGTAAACATTTTCGGTGGCATCATGAGGTGCGATGTGATCGCCGAAGGAATCGTGGAGGCTGCTCGGGAGATGAAGATTACGGTCCCATTGGTGGTTCGGCTGCAGGGTACCAATGGTGAACTGGGCAAAAAGTTGCTTTCCGAATCAAACCTTCGCGTTATCTCTGCCGATACCATGGCCGAAGCCGCAGAGAAGATCGTAAAGGCGGTCAATCAGTTTTAGATTTTGAGCTCTGAGATTTGGGGTCTGGTATCGAGTTATGGCGATTCTAGTCAATAGAAAAACACGCGTTCTCACTCAGGGAATCACGGGTGCCGTAGGCCAATTTCATACCCGTATTTGCAAGGAATATGGGACCCAGATGGTGGCCGGGGTTACACCGGGAAAGGCAAATTCAACCTTTGAAGGGATTCCTGTCTTTCATACGGTTGCTCGGGCGGTGGAGGCTACGGACGCGAATGCCAGCGTGATCTATGTCCCCCCTTCAGTTGCCGCGGATGCCATTATGGAGGCGGCAGAGGCAGGGGTGGAGCTGATCCTCTGCATTACTGAGGGGATTCCGATTAGAGACATGGTTCGAGTCAAGAGGTACCTTCAGGGCAAGAGTTCCAGTTTCATCGGCCCCAACTGTCCTGGCATTATCACCCCGGGGGAGTGTAAGATCGGGATTATGCCGGGACAAATATATAGGCCGGGGCCCGTGGGGGTGGTCTCGCGAAGCGGGACCCTGACCTATGAGGCAGTAGATCAGCTTTCCCGTTTGGAACTTGGCCAGTCTACCTGTGTCGGTATCGGAGGAGACCCGGTACGTGGAATGGGCTTCATCGAGATTTTGAAACTGTTTAACGAAGACCCGGCCACACGAGCCGTGGTCATGATCGGCGAGATTGGCGGGAGCGCTGAGGAGGAGGCGGCCGTGTGGATCAAGGCCAACATGCGCAAACCGGTTACCGGATTTATCGTTGGTCAGACTGCCCCTTCGGGTAAACGGATGGGGCATGCAGGTGCGATTATTTCAGGAGGGAAGGGGACTGCTAAAGATAAGGTTGATGCACTGAAGAAGGCTGGGGTCCGTATGGCGTCGTCCCCCGCCGTCATTGGACAAACGGTGAAGGAGGTCTTGAGGGAAAGTGGGCACTGAAAAAAGTCTCTCTATTATTAAACCCGAAGCTGTGGAGCACCGTTTGATCGGTGAGATCGTCCGTCGACTCGAGGGCACGGGCCTGAGGATTGTAGCTGCCAAGCTGCTTCACCTGGACCTAGAGAAGGCCCGAGCCTTTTATGCTGTTCACAGGGAACGTCCTTTCTATTCAAGCCTGACAGAGTATATAGCCTCCGGACCGATTTTCGTTTCGGTCCTTGAAGGGGAGAACGCCATCTCCAAGAATCGCGAGATGATGGGTGCCACGGACCCATCCAAGGCGGCAGAGGGCACCATTCGATGTCAGTGGGGTACCGACGTGGAAAAAAATGCAGTGCATGGCTCCGATGCACCCGAAACTGCGGCCTGGGAGATATCCTTTTTCTTTCAGCCTGAAGAGATTCATGGAATACACAAATGATTTGAAAGAGAACTGGAATCTTTCCTGAAAGATCTTTTATCCGTACCACGGATCCACTAAAAAAGGGCCGGCACGTTTGAAGCACAACAATTTCAAGATTGGGTGTGTCTAGGGTAAGCTATCCGTAATGGCGACTATGGAGAAGAGAGTGGTTGGCGTGATCGGGGGGACCGGTCTCTATCAGATAGAAGGCTTGGAAAAGGTCCGCGAAGTAGAAGTGGACACCCCTTTTGGAAGACCTTCAGATGCGTACGTGACGGGA
>JACZXR010000145.1 GCA_022571535.1 Deltaproteobacteria bacterium
ATAGGACCCGTTGCCACAGAGGTTAAGGTTACTGTTTGGTTGCTGTCCGTCTGATTCGAGGAGCCATCAACATCATCATTGGTCAGATAAACCGTATAGGTGCCGTTGCCTAATGAGGCTGAGCTAATAAGGGCTACATCGTCCGTCCCGCCGGCATAGCCGTCTAGGACTCCGTTGCTCCCTGTGACACTTGCAAGCTCGTCACTAAACGATTTTTTATTCCCACTAGCCGCATTCATCGCCCTCAGCACTTCCCTGGCGTTTTCAATTCCAGCCTCAGCTACATAAAAGGCCGTTTCGCTGTTCTTGTAGTTGCTGCTGATCTTGATGTCCGTCCCAGTTATCATAACGGCCGCGCCCCCCATCATTCCTAAAACAACCAAAAAGACAAGGGCGATTGGAAGAACAAGTCCTTTTTGATTTCTACAAACCAGGCGCGAGTTCATTTTTCGGCTTTCCGGTCTGAAATCACCAAGACCCCTGACAGTTGTCAGTAGGCGAGATTCCTGGGAGTTACCAGAGAGGTTAGTTTGTATGTATGATAGCCGCCGTTGAAAGAATAATTGCGATCTATTTCGGCTGTTTTCGCAGTGATGGTGATCTGTATCTGGCGGATTTCAGCTGAGGTTGTGGTTGGGTTTCCATTATAGTCAAAATAAGAAACGGTAAAGTCTTGAATGTTTTCAGCAAAAGTTTGTTTTCCTAATTTGGCGTCCCTCTCGATGCGTAGATTGACGGCGTCGTAGGAGTATTTGATGTCTTCGTTTTCATCATTTTGATCGCCATCACCGGTTATATCCGCCCGGATATGAATTTTATCGCTGTGATAGTGGACCCCGACGATGCTTGCTCCCGTGGGGCTATATCCCGCCATTCTAACTTCCCGGGTCATGATGTCCATAGCTGCTCGGGCGTTCTGCTGCATCTCGACAAGCTGTTCCTGAATATCATAGGATTGGCTCTGGCTGACAAAGGTAGTGGTGATGACCACTAAGGCAATCCCACTGATTGCTATAGAAACTATAAGCTCTATAAGTGAAAACCCGTCTTTACTAAGTCTCCTATGATGAGGCATTGTTTCCCTCCTCATTGCGCGAGAATCGTTTGCAGCGCGACCGATCCGGCATTGGAATTCCAGTACACGGTGACCGTTATCGTCTTCATGCCCGCACTGGGACTGTTGACATCTATAAAACTAACCCTCTTGTAGAATGGATAATCTGGTATGGAGTTATAGTCTTCCGTTGTTGTGGTGTCAGCGGTGGGAGTGGTGCTATACCCCAATCTCCTGAAATGCTCCATCCTGTCCTGTCCTAGGGTGGTGGCCGTAGTGACTTTCTTGCTCAGCGTGTTGCCATGAATAATGCTAGTGGTCAGACCTGCCATTCCCAAAAGCCCTATGGAGAGAATACTAAGAGCAACCAGTATCTCTAATAATGTAAAACCCTTTTCGTTTCTTGATTTTCTCATTGGCAGAACTCCTGTTAAAGCTTTTGCATCATCACTTGCGCGACCCACACGTCATATAAAGCTATCGATTTTTGTGAGTGCGTGCATACGGTTGAAGAATGGCAATTCCCGTACCAACTGATTTAAGTGTCGATTTATCCTTTCTTTTTCTATGTAGAGACAGGAGAACCATCAGATTACCTCGGGGATCGACTCGATAGTCCTTTATCAAACCGTCTCAACTTGTGGGCTTAGACTCAAATTGAGGCGGTTGCTATTCATCGGTGGGTCAAAAAAGTACAGCTCCTGTTCATCGTTCCTTAGAGACCTAGGTGATGAATTTGCCCAGTCACCATGGTTATCTTGAATATGATAATCAAAGCCTTTCGGGGTGATTAGTGATGAAACCTCTCATTTTCAAGGTACTTGGAGGGGATAGAAGTGCCCCGTAAAGAAGCGGCTAGGGGCCTGTAATGGCTTCGGATTGTGCCTTAGATGGAAGATCGAACAGGAAATGACCAATTGTCTCAATCGATCGTCTATGAGAATATTGTGTGTATCATTTCCATAAATTACTGATTTTGCGTATATTTTAAATATAAAGAAAGCCATTCCCCCATTGTGGCTCTAATGTGGCCTTATAATTGCGTTGTTAACGGATCAAGTTGACACGGTAGACTCATGTTGAACCCAATCCTTATAATCGGCGGATCGAAAAGATACCGTCCTCTCTTCGCTGCCCTGAAAGATCTTCATATTCAGACTAATCAAGTTCTCTCTGGCGAGGAGGCCCTTGCGACCCTTAACATGAGGTCTTACGATGCCGTTATAATGGAATGGGACCTTTCTTATTCAAGCGCTCTTGAAACAGTGGAAAGGATCAAAAAGATTCGTCCAAATATTCCGGTGCTGGCTGTGGGTAGTGGGCCAGATTCAGGATTGGATAGGGATGGTAAAAGCGGAGGTCTGGTAGAGTATTTACCTATGACCGGTGTCGAAAATATAGACCTAGCTCGCCTCATTGGTAACTTAAAACAGATACTGCCAGAGTTACGTGCACGGGTTTTACCAGGACGGGACTTGCTTTGGTCAAAGACACGTAATGAAAAAATGAAAAAGCTTCTCGCCATGCTGGATATCATCAAGGACGAGTTAGGTAGCGTTCTCATTCAGGGAGAAAACGGGACGGGCAAAGAGGTGATTGCATGGCTCCTTCATTACTCAGGGAGGGGTCACACGGCACCGTTTGTGGCCATAAATTGCGCGGCCATACCGGAAACCCTGCTGGAGAGCGAGCTCTTCGGTCACGAAAAAGGTTCCTTCACAGGAGCTACGGAACGGAGAGTTGGGAAGTTTGAGCTGGCGAACAAAGGCACGGCCTTCCTCGACGAGATCGGGGATATGCCCGTGAACACACAGGCAAAGATCCTGCGAGTACTGGAGACGGGAGAGATCGAGCGAGTGGGAGGGCACAACAAGATCCCGGTGGAACTCCGGATCGTAGCAGCCACCAACCAAAACATCCATGAAAAAATCGAGCAAGGGCAATTTCGCCAAGATCTCTTCTTTCGTATCAATACCTTCACTCTAGTTCTACCACCCTTGCGGGAGCGGCGAGAAGACCTTTTCTCACTTGCTCAACATTTTCTCGACCTGATTGGGGCTAGAAGGGGAGGAGGGCCTAGAAAGTGTCTATCCCACAGTGCACAGCAAATGCTGTTAAAGTACAACTGGCCCGGTAACGTCCGCGAATTGCGCAATGTAATGGAGAGAGCTGCAGTGTTAACTGAGAGTAACCTGATCGGACCGGAGGCCCTCCCTGAAGAGGTTCTGGCCGAAAGTAACCAACTAAGCCTCCCTCCTCACGACTCTCAACCCTTTAGCGCTTCCGTGAGGAACGGATCAGGGATTGTCCCCCTAAAGGACCTGGAGAAAAGAGCCATCATCGAGGCGCTTTCTCTACTTGGGTTTAACGCCACCCAGACAGCGAAGAACCTGGGTATCTCAAAGGCGACTCTTTATCGCAAAATCAAGGAATACAATATCTCTCGCCGGTTGGTTGTCTGCAGCTGACTGCCCTGAAGAGTTTTCCTCGTATTACAGAACGCCTCGAAGGTGAGTGAATCGTAAGAGGTTCACTGAGCCCGCTCCACCTGCGTTTCGGTTCTGTCATGCCGTGTCAGAATGAGACATGTTATTTAAAATTTGGCTAATTCTTCTTCTGGAGTGTAATTATTGAAAGACGAAGATTCCGGCAGCATGATATGCCTGGCGCGAGGGGGTTTTAGCGCAACCGAAAAGGCTTGACTTCACAAGATCGGGTTAGAGGATAGCGCTTGGCACAGTGATTGCTTATAACTTGTTCCTAGGATCAAGACGCGAGAAACCGTGTGGAAAACTTTGAAAAATTGATGTCCTTTGGTCTTACAATCCCTGTTTGGCAGATGATAGCCTTCATCTTACTGATTAGCATTTTTATGCTAAGCCACAGGGTTACATTCTGCTTGACGACGACTTACGTCTTTGCTATATACTGGATCTTCCATCTCTTCGGCCCCCATTTCGTCGCAAAGGCTGGTGGTAATCATTGGGCACTGACGGTTTATATCCTTTTTGGTTTTAGCCTGGCCAGCCTTAGTATCTTTGCCTTTTTCTTTTACGAGGAGTAATAGCAAAATCCTTCTTCTTCTCCTACATGGGGTCCTAGCCCTCAAGACGGTTCTTTGTTGGGTCTGAGAATGAGCGATCCCGATCTATTTCAACACCTAGGAACTGATGATCGGTAGGATTTCCAAACTCGGTAGAGGAACCTATAGTGTGACCCCTGGAGCAATCTTGGAAAGTTTTGCCAACACCTTTTCCTTTTGATCTTGCGTCCTCGCCTCGCGATAGCGCCTCCTCAATTGGGACAACTTTTTCCGGCGAGAACGACGTCTGTTCAGTTCAACTACTCGGGGTAATGGCATGTTAGGAATCCTTTCTTTACTTTCACTAATGATTTAATCCTATGGGCTCCCGCAAGGCGTCATCATTTGACCGATGTAATCCTCCAATTCATTCGTACAAACGCTCACAGCGCCAATGAGGTCAACCCGATCTATTCCCTCGAACCATTCGGCCTGATCAGTCGCTTGTTTCGCTCACGGCAAACCCTTGCCGGTAAACTCCGACTGGCTCCGTCTCTTCGTTCTTGTATTGGAGAACCTGCAAAGAGAGTGCGCCTGTGGATCCATCGGTCTGGAATCCCCCCTATATACCCCTCACAATGGAATCACAAGAGTCGGGAAGAACGTTTACCCCGTACCACAGAACGCCCTGTACGTAAGTGCAGGGATGAATGTTCTGAAGTCCCCGAAGGGCAAGCCCTCAAGTCACAGACGTAAGTCCGTGGTACGGGGTTTACGCAAAATGGCTCCATCTCCACTTGATTCCAGGAGTTGCCAGTATCCCTGAATATCTACTCTGATGTGAAGACGATGAAGAGCGTACCAGATGTTGCAGAGCGTGCTGCTCAGGGCGGGCCTGCAGTCTCTTTTTCCAACAGGGATATTCTAGTTGTGGTCGGCCACCTGTTGCATGGGATGAAGATCCCATCGGCGTCGGGCGCGGAGAAATAGACTTTTTTGGCAATCTTGTAGGAGGCCTCTTCGGGCTGGTTGGAAAGTTCTGAGTTGAGTTCAATTCCAAGCCCCTCAGACCTCAGGACTTTGTATGTCACTGCCATGCCCAAGGCGGGTGAATAGCGGCGAGCCCCCGATGATGATGAACTCTGCACCCGCCTCGGCTAGGTCGATGCTAGTGTCGTGTCCCATAAATAACTTGATATATAGTAGTAACATAAAGTATTCTATGCGGTATGAGAACAGCGACCCGTATCGTGTTGTCGAACGAGGAACGGTCTACGCTGAGTGCATGGGCGCGTGGAAGAAGCGTGACCGTGCGATTGGCGCAGCGTGCGCGGATTATTAAGATGGCAGCCGACGAGGTACTCAGTCAGGACATCGCAAAGGAATTGACTATCTCCCGGCCCACTGTGCAGCTGTGGCGGGAACGCTTTGTGGCTTTGCGGTTGGAGGGTTTGGAACAAGATGCTCCTCGTCCTGGCCGTATCCCCAACATTCCAGACAAGAAAGTATACGCAGTGGTGGAAGCCACCCTGCATACAAAGCCTCTCAATGCGACCCATTGGAGCGTGCGCAGTATGGCCCAGGCACAAGGTATCAGCCGCATGGCCGTTCAGCGCATCTGGAAACAACACAACCTCAAGCCCCATCTGATCAAAACCTTCAAAGTCAGCCGCGACAAGCGTTTTGTGGAGAAACTCTACGACGTGGTTGGGCTGTATCTCAATCCGCCAGATAAGTCCCTCGTTCTGTGCGTGGACGAGAAGACCCAAATTCAAGCCTTGGACCGAACTCAGCCTGGCCTTCCGTTGAAGAAGGACCGGCGTGCAACCATGACGTACGACTACAAACGCAACGGCACGACCACGTTGTTTGCCACCTTGAGCATGCTCGACGGCAAGGTGATTGGCGACTGCATGCCGCGGCATCGGCATCAAGAATTCATCCGTTTCCTCAAGAAGATCGATACCGAGGTAGCCAAGCTCGATCTGCATCTGATCGTGGACAATTACAGCACCCACAAGCACCCCAGGGTGAAATCCTGGCTTCGGCGACACCCGCGATTTCATCTACACTTTATCCCGACTTCGAGCTCTTGGTTGAATCTGGTCGAGCGATGGTTCCGCGAAATCACCGGCAAACGCATCCGTCGGGGAAGCTTCCGCAACGTTCAGGATCTGGTTGTGGCCATCAAACAGTACATCGAAAATCACAACGAAAACCCTCGTGTATTCGTCTGGACCGCATCCGTGGAGCGCATCTTGACCAAAGTCGCCAAAAGTAAAGAAGCGTTAGGGACACTACACTAGCTTCCTCGATTCGCTCAAGCTGTCTGTCCAGGTGGTCATCGACGAGACGACGAATGGTTCCCGTAGTATTCAACAACATGAACCCGTCGGGAAGAATCTTGTAGAATTCGTAAACAAGCATGTCCCCACGGGAAGGGGCAACGTGTCCTATTCTGGCTCTCCATCCGATCATCTCT
>JACZXR010000001.1 GCA_022571535.1 Deltaproteobacteria bacterium
CTCCTCCAACCTGCCAGGCTACGTCAACGCTTACGGCATGCACACCCTGCACGGCCGATCGCTGGCGGTCGCCACGGGCGCCCAACTCGCCAATCACAAAATGAAGATTATAGCCACCGGTGGCGATGGCGATGGCTTCGGCATCGGGGGAAACCACTTCGTCCACAGCATGCGCCGAAACGTCGACCTGACCTACATCGTCATGGACAACCAGATCTACGGGCTGACCACCGGCCAGATCTCCCCCACCAGCACCAAAGGGATGAAGACCAAAAGCACACCCGACGGAAGCGTGGAAAACCCGATCAATCCGATCCCCCTGGCCCTTGCCGCAGGGGCCACCTATGTGGCTCGAGGATTCACCGGTCAGGTAAAACACCTGGTCGAGCTCATCAAGGGTGGTATCCAGCACAAAGGCTTTGCTTTCATTGACGTCTTTAGTCCGTGCGTGACCTACAACCACGACAACAGCCACGAGTTCTTCAAACAGCGCACCAAGAAGCTGGGAGAGATGGGCCACGATCCAACCGACTTCCATGCAGCCATGGAGAAGGCCTATATGTGGGGTGAGGTCATCCCCATTGGCCTCTTCTGGAAACGTGACGATCTCCCCTCGCTGGACCAGCTGGAGCCGATTTTGGAAGAGAGCGGTCCACTCGCCCGTCGTCCTCTGGGCATCTCTCCCGAGACCGCTAAGGCCCTGATCAAAGAGTTGATGTAGGGACCCCTCAGAAATTAACCGGCAACCCCAAGCCAGCGAGGTCTCCTCTATCAGCTCGGAAGATGCCAACTTTACTCTTTAAAGACCTGGGCCAGTTGGAATACCTTACCGCCCTATCTCTCCAGCAAAGACTCCTGGAAGAGAAACAGTGTGGCACAACCATGGACATGCTCCTTCTGGTGGAGCATCCCCATGTCTTCACGAGCGGAAGAGCAGGCAGGGAAAAAAACATGTTGGATCGAGGAGACGTCCCCTTTCATCTCACCACCAGGGGAGGGGATATCACCTATCACGGTCCTGGCCAGTTGGTAGCCTACCCCTTGCTGGATCTCAGATCCGCCCTACGAAGGGACGTCCACATCTATTTACGCAATCTGGAGCGAGTCCTGATTCAGACCGTCAATCTATTTGGCATCACGGCAAAGAGGGTCCCCCCCTGGACAGGGGTCTGGATCGAAAATAGAAAAATTGCCTCCATCGGCATTGCTGTCAGAAAAGGCATCACCTATCATGGCCTGGCCCTCAACATGTGCCCTGATCTCAGCTATTTTAACCGGATCATCCCTTGCGGGCTTCCCTGGGCTGAGATCACATCCATGGAGCGTGAGCTGGGAAGAGAGATTGACCCGAGAGAGGTAAAAGAAGCCTTTATCGATTGCTTCGCCAAGCGATTCCAGTATACAGAGTTAGAGGAACTATGCCTCGAAGACACCCCGACTGGGTTAAAGTCAGAGCGCCAGGCAGCCCCAATTACCTTCGCCTCAAGCGGATTCTGAGAGATCATAGCCTCCATTCGGTCTGCGAAGAGGCGCGCTGCCCCAACATCGCCGAGTGCTGGGAAAATCACACCGCCACCTTCTTGATCCTGGGAGACATCTGCACGCGAGGCTGCCGCTTCTGTGCGATCAGCAAGGGAAGGCCAGGTCTCCTAGACCCGGAAGAGCCGCGCAATGTGGGCCTAGTAGTCAAAGAACTGGGATTGGAACACATTGTGGTCACCTCGGTGGATCGGGACGATCTTCTAGACGGCGGCTCGGCCCACTTTGCCAAGACTGTCTTTTGGATCAAGCTCCTCAATCCCGGTATTCGTGTGGAGGTCCTCATCCCGGACTTCAAAGGAGACCATAAGGCCTTGGAGACCGTGGTCCAATCCGGCGTTCATATCCTTAACCACAACATGGAAACAGTACCGCGGCTTTACAAAAAAGTGAGGCCGGGCTCCGTGTACCAGCGCTCGCTAGATATTCTAAAAACCGCCAAAGAGATACGGGAAAACGTGCTGACCAAATCAGGGTTGATGCTAGGCGTGGGAGAGACCACGGGCGAGGTGATGGGTACCTTGCAGGACCTAAGGGAAATCAACTGTGATATTGTCACCCTGGGTCAATATCTCCAACCTTCAACAGACCAGCTTGCGGTTGAGCGTTACGTTTCACCCGCCGAGTTTCAGGAACTCAAAACAGAGGCCCAGAAACTCGGATTCCGTCATGTGGAGTCCGGACCTCTGGTTCGTAGCTCCTATCACGCCTGGAGCCACGTGTACTGAACCTAGGCTGTTTTGTTCTTGAAGTAGTCGGCGTCAATCTGGATGTATTGCTTCCACTTGTCCGGAGTCGCCGCCTCTTCAAAGATCGCCTCTACCGGACAAACCGGTTCACAGGCCCCACAGTCGATACACTCCTCAGGATCGATATAGAGTTTGTTAACCTTCTCGAATTCCTCAGTCTCATCTTTTGTGGGATGGATGCAATCCACCGGGCACACATCCACGCAGGCAAGGTCCTTAACATCTATACAGGGTTCAGCAATGATATAGGTCATCTACACTCCTCCTCTAGAAACTACATTTTAAGCAAATAGCAAACCAAAATGCCGAAGTCAATTGTCCAGTATTTCTCCTTCTCCCTATCCTTTGATAATCCCCACCGGACGGAAACGTGCTACCTTTTTCGAGATGCCCGCCCGCTCCATAGTCTCCACCACAGCAGCCACGTCCTTGTAAGAATGAGGCATCTCCTCGGCCATCGTGGCCCTCCCTTGATATCGAGCCACCACGCCACGGCGTGCCATTTCCTGATCGATGTTGATGCCGCGACTGATCTTCCTGGACTGCGCCCGGCTCATGACTCGACCGGCCCCGTGACAGGTACTACCAAAGGTGGCCTCCATGGCCGTCTCGGTCCCGACAAGTAGAAAAGAATACCGGCCCATGTCACCCGGGACAAGAACCGGCTGTCCAATCTGTCGGTAGGCCTTTGGGATCAATGGGTGATTCGGGGGAAAGGCCCGTGTCGCACCTTTGCGATGGACACAAACACGACGGGGTTTTCCCTCTACCACATGCTCCTCTATCTTGGCGATATTGTGGCAGACGTCATAGATGAGAAAAAAGCCTAGCTCCCGTGGGCTGATCCCCAATACTCTAATGAAAGCCTTTTCTGCCTGGCTCATGATCACCTGTCGATTCGCCCACGCGTAATTGGCGGCGCAGGCCATGGCTGCCAAATAATCCTGGCCCTCGGGAGACTTGACCGGGGTGCAGGCGAGCTGGCGGTCGGGAATGTCGATCTGGTATTTCCCAGTGGCCCGGTTCATAACCTTTAGAAAGTCCTCGCACGTCTGATAACCCAACCCTCGAGAGCCAGTATGGATCAGGACCAACAACTGATCAGGAAAGAGTCCCAAAATCTCAGCCTCCCGAGTTCGATAGATCTCCTCCACCCTGCCAATTTCAAGGAAGTGGTTTCCCGAGCCCAAGGTACCCACCTGCCTTAGGCCGCGTTCCAATGCCCTCTCACTGAGTAGATCTGCATCCGCACCCTGGAGTGCCCCCCCCTCTTCCATGTACTCGAGATCCTCCTGCCGGCCATATCCCTCCCCCACGGCCCAGCGTGCTCCCTCTCGCAGCAGACGCCTCTCGTCTCCCAGAGAAATTTTTGGGATAGCCCCGTGGGCTCCCACGCCAGACGGGATCGAAGAAAAGAGGGCCTCTACCAGCCGGGGTATCTTCTCCTCAACGTCGCGGAAAACCAAGTTGGTCCTTACCAAACGGACACCGCAATTGATGTCGTAGCCCACGCCTCCGGGTGAGATAACGCCGTTATCGTAGTCCATCGCCGCCACCCCACCAATGGGAAATCCGTAACCCCAGTGGATATCGGGCATGGCCAGAGAATAACCTACAATACCAGGAAGGCAAGCGACGTTCATAACCTGCCTCATGCTGTTATTGTCCTGTAGACTCGGTAAAAGCTCCTCGCTGGCGTAAATTCGTCCGGGGACCCTCATCCCCCCTTGGCGGGGAATCTCCCAGAGCCACTCAGCGACGCGGCGAAGCTTGATCTCATCTCCTGCCGTTGTGTTTTCTCTAGACATCGAAAATCACCCTGGCACGCCACATGCCGTCCTCCTGCCAAACTTTAAAATCGTGATAGGTGACCCCTTTAATCTCGGTATAAAAGCGATGGCGCTCGAGATCCAGGCACTCCCCCCAAATCAACCCTTCCACCCGTTCATGCAGGAGACTCACAATCTCGCAACGTTTTCCGCCAAAGCCCTTGAGGTTAAATTGGGCCAGGAGCTCGCACAGCCAAGCATGGAAAAGCTCCTCCCATCCCTGACCCATTGCCGAAACGGCAATCTTCTCCTTCGGGTTGATGTCGTCGGAATCAGCCACTAGGCCAAAGAGGGCCTCTGCTGCCTCAGAAAAGAGACCTGACAAATCCGCAGTCTCAATCTCAATGCCCAGATCTGCTGTATGCTCGATCTCCCGAGTAGTCATCGGTCAGTGATGAAAAACACCCTCAGTGTGTTATCAGCTTAACCATGGCGTCACGGATGACCCGCTCGCTCACCTCGCCAAAGCGCTCTTTGAAACGCTCAAGGGGAATCACTGCTTTAGCCATGGACCGGTGCCCACCGGCGCTGCCGAGATGGTCGAAGATCCGCTTTAATATCTCGCCCGCACTTTTCACGTATCCTACATTTCGCACCGAGATCACTACCCGATCGCCACAGAGCCCAGAGACAACCCCCCACTCCACCCCTTCAATCTGGAGGCAGAACTCAGCCAGTTGGGGAATGACATCCTCCCTTTTGATTTCCCCTACATGAATGACCGCAACACCGTTGACCAACTCAAGGCGACTCAGGGCCCTGCCTAGGGCCTCCAGATCCTCCCGCGGCAGCGCCGGCCGCTCCATCCTGACAATCATGGCCCTGTTACCAAAGGGATACAAAAAGCTAAAGGCCTCCAGATCAGCATGATGACTCCCGCGTTCCAAAAAGAGCGTATCGCTTTTGATCCCATAGAGGAGCGCTGTGGCAAGTCTCTGGGAAGGCTCCATATTTGCTGCACGGAGATACTCCGTGAATATCGTCGAGGTCGCACCATAATGCGCCCTGAGATCCGTATAGCGGGCCGAAAAAGAAACTCGCTTGGGGTGATGATCCACGACGAGGTCTATCTTACCCAGAGGGCGCTTGAAGTACGGAGGCTGTACATCCACCAGAGCCAACTTTGTCCCTTCTTGGTGGAGATCCTCATAAGTGATCCTTTCAATCTGAATCTCCAGCAGCCTGAGCATGGCGAGATTTTCCGGCCGGGTCACCGCACCAAAAGTGACGATAGGCGTGGTAGCTCGGTTCCGCCCCAAGAGCTCCCGCAAAGCCAGGGCACTACCGATCGCATCAGGGTCAGGATCATGCTGCAACAAAATAAGGATCTTGTCTTTTTCCCCGAAAAGAGACCGGATCCGAATAACACGCTGCCGGTTGAGGGAGCTGAGAATCTGCGGCGCGCAAAATTCCTGGAAGATGTCTTCCAGTAAAACCTCTCGTAATAATGGGTCTTTCCTGTCACGCGATGCCTCCTTGCCGGAAGAGAGGAACAGGATAGGCAACTCCCTTCTAAAGGTTCTCAGAAGAGTGATGATTCGTTTTCGAAGCTTTGTCTCTCTGACAAAAATGATTGCGTGATGGATGTCCTCCAGCTTTATTTTCTTGTAAGACCTTTCGTGGTCCAGCGCTCCTGAGAGACATTTCGCCCCCGACCTCCTGACCTTTCTCGCAGCCCCAGAATCCTGGATCAGAAAGAGGACCTCGCCCTGCCTAGCGGGAAACCGACGCATGAATCGGAAGAGCAGGTCATCGTTACAAATCGCTAAGTATCCCACAGGGTTTTCCCTTGAGAGGGGTAATTTTAGAACTGCAAGGAGAGGGCTTCGTGGGGGGGGGAGGAACTAATGATCATCACAGACACATACACTAACATTAAGCCGAACTCAATGGAAGGGCAACGCAAGCCTGTGAAGGTTGCATCGCAAACCAAGATAGGCTTGACCTTCATCGCACCGGGACGGGTTTCCCATTTCCATCGACCGCCACATAAACAACCTCCGCCTCGGTGACCTTAACCCGAACTCCCGGTTGGCCATAGCGCTCGGCCTCAACCTCAACGCGGATCGTGAGAGAGGTTTTCCCCTCACGTACCTCACGTGCATAGAAGCTAACCACATCGCCGACATAGACGGGCGCGATAAACTCGACCTCACGCATTGCCTTGGTGACAAAATTCCTGGTGGCACACTGGGAGGCTGCAATGCCGCCCGCCAGGTCGATGTGGCTCAGGATAATTCCCCCAAAAATGGTTCCACCAGCATTGGTATCCCTGGGGAGCAGGGTCACTCTTAGAGTAGGATCACGTGCTAGGGGCATCGTCTGGACAAGGCCCTTTTCCAGATCAAGCTCAGAGGGTGGTCAGCCAGTCCGGGTAGCTTTTATCTTTCCCTTTGGTGATGTTAAAAAATGCCTGTTGCAAGTCGTAGGTGACAGGACCTGGACAGCCAGGACCAACCTTGCGGTTATCCACCTCTCGGACTGGTGTCACCTCCGCAGCGGTCCCAGTAAAAAAAACCTCATCCGCAATGTAAAGCTCGTCACGAGTAAAGCACTCTTCAACCACAGGGTACCCTCTGTCCCGTGCAATCGTGAGTACGGAATCCCTTGTGATCCCAGGTAGGATTGATGTGTGAGGGGTTGTCTTGACTCGTCCTTGTCGAACAATAAAGATATTCTCACCGCTGGCCTCTGCCACATAACCTTCGGTATCAAGCATGATAGCCTCATCGTAACCAGCTTCCTTGACCTCATTCTTGGCCAAAACGGAATTGACATAATTACCCGTGATCTTGCTCTTGGTCATCATCACGTTGACGTGATGGCGGGTGTAAGAGGAGATCTTCGCCCGTATACCGTTCCTGATCCCTTCCTCCCCTAGATAGGCTCCCCACGGCCACGCGGCAATGATCACATGAACTGGATTTTCCGGCGCATATAACCCCATCTCCCCCAACCCCAAGAACGCGAGAGGACGGATATAACACTCCTTAAGTCCGTTGGCCCTGATCACCTCCAGGACCGCCTGCTCCATCTGTTCCAGCGTATAAGGAAGAGGAAAACCCAAAATCCGCCCAGAGTCAAAAAACCTACGGAGGTGCTCCCCCAATCGGAAGACAGCCGAGCGACCATCCTCCATGGCATAGCAGCGGATCCCCTCAAAATACCCGGTCCCATAGTGAAGCGAATGGGTCAGGACGTGGACCGTGGCCTCTTCCCATCGAACCATCTGGTTGTCCATCCAGATTTTTTCCGTTTTCAATGACGTCGCGATTCCCATGCGATTGAAAGTTCCTCCGCTGAGCCCACGGCACTGCGCCGCGCTATTCTATTTCCCTCTTCAACACCCATCAAGGGCAAGAGACAAAAAAAGGCCACCATGCCTCACCCATGGTGGCCACAAAAAGATTCTGCCTTTGGTTTACAGGCCCTTCTTTAAAGCTGGCGCAGGCTTGAACCCTACGGTCCGACTTGCCCTGATATTGATCACGGCTCCTGTCTGAGGATTTCTCCCCTTCCTTGCCTTTCGTGACCGTACCGAAAATGTACCAAATCCCGGCACCTGAATCCGCTTGTCTCTCTTGATCGATCGAGCAATACTTCCAAAGGTTGCATCCACTGCCTCCCCTGCGGCCCTCTTGCTTATCTTAACCGCCTTGGCCACCGCACTGATGAGCTCGGCCTTGGTCATAATTTTTCTCCTCCTTTTACTAGTTTTTTATTTCTCACCCTATCGGAGCCTCCGCAAAACTATGAAGGTTGCCCCTGCAAGCTTTCCCACCTTTTGTTACTATCCCCAAATTCGGAGCCAAATGTCAACAAAAAAAGTCAACCTAAACGGGAAAAACAACAAGGTGTGTTGGGCGCACCGTGACCTTCACCCTGGTTCCTGGGGGGAGGACCCGGTCCGAGGACTGGCTGCTGCGAAGGAGAATTCCTGACGGCAGCGCCAAGGAATAGCGGTTCTCCGAGCCGCGAAATTTTCTACCCGCAATGAGACCATTACCATCTTGGCTCGGCTCGAAGTCTACATCGTCCGGTCGTATCATCACCTCAATCCTTGTCCCCTTTGGCAGACCAGACCCATCATGGAATGTCCCCACCTCGGTCACGATCCCTTCCCTAACCTCCCCGGGCAAGAAATCCGCCTCTCCCACAAAATCGGCAACAAATCGAGTCGCTGGGGTGTGATAAAGGACCTCCGGAGCGTCCATCTGTTCCAGGGACCCATTGTTCAGAACCCCTACCACGTGGGCCATAGAAAAAGCCACCTCCTGGTCATGGGTGACCAGAATGGCGCTCATGCCCGAATCCTGAAGGATTCTTTCCACCTCACGCCGCATCTCAGTTCTCATGTCCGCATCCAGATCACTAAAGGGCTCATCGAGAAGAATCACGATCGGGCCCCGTGCCAGGGCTCGGGCGAGGGCTACTCGTTGCTGCTGTCCCCCGGAGAGCTCATGCGGATAGCGCTTGGCCATTGCGCCCATTCCTACCATCTCCAGGACCTCCATGGCCTTCTGCTCTCTTTCACGTTTACCCCGTATCTGAACACCGAACGCTGCATTCTCCAGAAGGGTCAAATGAGGGAACAGGGCGTAGTCCTGGAAGACCATACCGATCTCTCTGGACTCTGGAGGAACCCAAATCTCCCCACCTGCCACGGGCATGCCATTCAGCAAAATCATACCCTCATCCGGGACTTCGAAACCGGCAATCAAGCGCAAGGCTGTGGTCTTTCCAGACCCACTCGGTCCTAAAAGAGCCAGGATCTCCCCTTTTTCCAGGTTCAAACTCAAGCGGGAAACTGCAGGAGGTAAACCGGGAGAGTAGCTCTTACTGACCTCTTTGAGGGTTACCAGGCTAGGCCTATCCATTTTTCCGCTCAAGCCGGTCATAGAGAAACCCGTGTCGAATGCCCTGATCGCTCACCACAACACGATCGATGTGAAAAAGCCCCATAATCCTATCGATCAACAGAGACCCGGCAAGGATCACATCCGCCCTCTTTGGCTCCAACCCGGGAATTTCTCTACGCTCGGCGATCGTTCTGCCCTTGAAAATCTGAATCTGCCGCTGAATCTCTTCTCGATGGAGAAAACTCCCATGAACTTCAGTTGACGAATAGCACACAAGGGCTTTCCCCACCGCTGAAAGAGTCGTAAAGGTTCCTGCCATCCCTACCATGGCGCCGAAAACAGCCTCCTCCTTCCAGTCGGCCAGCGATCCCTCTAATGTATCATCAACGGCCTCAGCCAATCGGGACCATTCTTCTTCTCGAACTGGATCCGAAAAGAGGAATCTCTCCGTTAGCCTTACCGCTCCCATCTGTAGGCTTGTCCAACGGTGAAGTTCTTTATCCCGGCCCCAAATAAACTCTGTGCTCCCCCCACCCACATCCACCACTAACAACTCCTTGGCTTCTAGAGATAGCCCTCTCTGAACCGCAAGAAATGAGTAGCGGGCTTCCTCTTCCGGCGATAAGACACAGAGGTCTAACTTCAACTCCCGCTTGAGACGAACTTTAAAGTCCCCTGCATTGGCGGCATCTCTGAGGGCACTGGTCCCAACAACTTCTATCTCTTCCACGTTGAGACTCCGACACCTTTCACAATAGCCTCGTAGGACATCCAGGGTTCGGTCCTGACCTCCTTCACCGAGAAACCCGCTACGATCCACTCCCTCACCCAGTCGGGTAATTTCTGCCCGGTCCTCAATGAAACGGAAGCCCCCCTTTTTGCCGAGCTCAGCAACCAGAAGAAGGATCGTGTTGGTACCCACGTCGATGGTAGCCAAACGACGTCCGTCCATATTCCCTCTCTATGCCTCTCGAACCAGCTCGAATGCCGTCGTCCGGCCGAACCCTGTCTTCCAATCTTCCAGATCCTTCAAGGCCCTCTCTACCATCAGCTCTCTCTTTGCTTTTCCCCGAGCCGGCGTAGGAAGAGGTGGGAGGAGACCGAAATTTACATTCATCGGCTGAAAGTCCTGCCGCGAGGAATCAGAAATATAGGCCAACAGCGACCCCAAGGCCGTGGTCACAGGCAGCAGAAAAGGTTTCATTCCCTCAACGAGTCTAGCCGCGTTGATCCCAGCCAGCAGGCCTGAGGCTGCTGACTCAATGTATCCCTCCACACCGGTAATTTGACCAGCGAAGAAGAGATCGGAGCGTCGTCGCCACTGGAGTGTGGGCAGGAGATGGTGCGGTGAATTAATGTAGGTATTCCGATGAAGGCTTCCGAGGCGGGCAAACTCTACCCTCTCAAGACCAGGGATAAGAGAAAAAACACGCCTCTGCTCCGGATAGGTCATTTTCGTCTGGAAGCCCACCATATTGTAAAGGGTCCCCTCATGATCCTCCTGTCTCAATTGAACCGCCGCATAGGGTCTCTTCCCCGTCCGAGGGTCTATCAGGCCTGTGGGTCTCATGGGGCCAAAGGCTAAAGTTTCCCTGCCCCGTCTGGCTATTTCTTCAATGGGCTGGCAGCCCTCAAACACAAGCAAGCGCTCAAAGCTCCGGGTGGGGACCACGTTCGCAGCCAGAACCGCGCCCACGAAGCGATCGTATTCCACACGGGTCAGGGGAAGGTTTAGGTAATCTCCACGGCCCTCTTCATACCGGGAGGCCCTGAAGGCTACCTCCATGTCGATGGACTCAGCGGTTACAATGGGAGAGATCGCATCATAGAAATATAGATGACGGGAGCCAAGAAGAGAGGAGAGGTGATCCGAGAGGGCTGGAGATGTCAGTGGACCCGTCGCCAAAATAACCACCCCAGGAGGGATTTCTTGCACCTCTTCGCGAATGATCCGAACAGCAGGTAAAGACTGGAGTTCAGTCGTAAGGGCCTGCGAAAACCGCTCCCTGTCCACCGCTAGGGCGGAACCTGCTGGAACCCGATTCCTCTCGCCTACACGAACGATAAGCGAGCCCAACCGCCGCATCTCCTCCTTCAGGAGGCCCGCACCGGCAGTCAAAGACTGAGAGCGAAAGGAGTTGCTACAGACAAGCTCGGCAAGCCCTCCAGTAGCATGTGCCTCCGTGGTCTTGCGGGGGCGCATCTCGTAAAGCTCTACTGACACGTCCCGTTGGGCCAGCTGCCAGGCCGCCTCCGAGCCTGCTAGGCCTCCACCCAGAATCCTTACCACACGTTCCATCGTTCATTCTACGACCTGGACCGTATAGTCGCATTCCTCCTTGTGACAGCGACGAACCCGACCAGCTCTCTTGGTAACCTTCTCAAGCAAAATGCTCTCCCCGCACTTTGGACAGGCCCCCGCCACAGGACGATCCCATGTGGCGAAACGACATTGGGGATAGCGCTCGCAGCCGTAGAAGAGTTTGCCCCGCCTGGATTTTCTCTCCAGGAGATTGCCGTCCCCACATTCAGGACAACGGATTCCAAGATCGATGGGACTCACCAAAGACCGGATGTTCTTACATTCCGGATAACCACTGCAGCCCAAGAACCGGCCATATTTTCCCCAGCGGTTTTCCATAGGGCGCCCACACTTCTCGCAGACCTCTCCGGTGTCAGCCTGCTCCGCTAGCTGTACCTCACCCTTCTCATCACGGGTAAAATTACTGGTATTCCTACACTCGGGATAACGGGGACAGGCAAGGAACTCACCGTTGCGACCCCACTTCACAACCATCATAGCCCCACACTTTTCGCAGGCGATTTCCGTGGGAATCTCCTCCCGTTTTACGTCCCTCATTCCGCTCTCGGCCTTCTTAAGATCTCGCGAAAACGAAGTGTAGAAGCGCTTCATGACCTTGAGCCAATCCTCTTTCCCCTCCTCGATCTTATCCAACATGCTTTCCATCCCCGCGGTAAATTCTACGTTGAGGATATCTGGGAAGCAGTCTACCAGAAGATCGGTGACGAGCATGCCGAGCTCTGTTGGATTCAAGCATCTCCTCTCATCAAGAACGATATATTCTTTGACCAGGATATTAGACAGAATGCCGGCATAGGTGGAGGGCCTCCCAATCCCCTTCTCTTCCAGTTCCTTGATCAAGGTGGCCTGAGTGAAGCGGGGTGGTGGCTGAGTGAAATGCTGACCTGGATTGAGAGAAAGGAACTTCAAGACATCTCCTGCCTGCAGATCCGGTAGCATGGCCTCCTTCTCCTCAACCTCGTCATCCTTGCCCTCACTGTAAAGCCTCATGAAACCGTCAAACTTGAGCTGCTGGCCAGTGGCCCTGAAGACTCCCTCCCCAACCCGCATGTCAAAGGCCGTCTGATCAAATCGGGCCGGGACCATCTGGCTCGCAACAAATCGTTCCCAGATCAGGCAGTATAGAGCAAAGTGATCCCTGCGCAGATACCGGCGCACTCGCTCGGGGGTATAATCCACTGAAGTTGGTCTGATCGCCTCATGGGCGTCTTGGGCCCCTTTTTTAGAACGGTAAATAACCGGTGTTCCTGGCAGATAATCCCCCCCGAGTTGTGTCTGGATAAAGCCGCGCGCCTCTTGGATGGCATCCGTTGAGACACGGGTCGAATCCGTCCGCATGTAAGTAATGAGACCAACCGACCCCTCCGGCCCCAACTCCAGCCCCTCGTAGAGCCTCTGAGCAATCTGCATGGTCCTCTGCGGCTGAAAACCAAGCTTCCGCGACGCCTCTTGCTGAAGCCTGCTGGTAATAAAAGGAGGGGCAGGAAAACGCCGCCGCTCCTTCTTTTCCACCTGGCCAATGACCCACGGTGCCCCTTTCAGAGATTTCGTGATCGCCCGGACCTGCGTCTCGCTCTCGATGCGGAACTTCTTGATGTCGATCTTTTCTCCTTGCCACTGCACCAACCTCGCTTCAAATGAGGGTCCAACCCGACCTTCCAAAAAAGCGGTAAGGGACCAATATTCCAAGGAAACAAAAGCACGGATCTCTTTTTCACGCTCAGATACTATCCGCACAGCCACCGATTGCACCCGCCCCGCGCTCAGACCTCGACGTACTTTTTTCCACAAGAGGGGACTAATCTGGTAACCCACCAGCCGGTCCAAGACCCGTCGGGCGACCTGGGCGTCAAATTTCTTCTGATCCAGCTTCTGTGGATGAGCTATCGCCTCTTGAACTGCCTTGCGGGTAATTTCATTAATTAGCAGTCGATGGAACTGGATACCGTCTCCACCGAGTTGATTCGCAATGTGCCATGCGATGGCCTCACCCTCCCGGTCCGGATCGGAGGCAAGGTAAATATTATCTTTGCCGCGTGCCGCACGCTTGAGTTCATCAACGATTTTCTTTTTCCCCTGGATTACACGGAAGTCAGGGGCAAACCCATTTTTGATATCTACCCCTAACTTGCTCTTGGGCAGATCCACCACATGGCCCACTGAGGCCCTGACTTGAAAATTCCGGCCCAGGTACTTTTCCAAGGTCTTGGCCTTGGCAGGAGATTCAACGATGACTAGATTTTTTGCAGCCATAATCTCGCTTTCAATTTGTAGTTCTCATATCTTAAGCTCTTAATTCTACCACTTGAGAGAGGAAATCTAAAATTCATATTAGTTTATTCTAAATCTCTTGCCCGGCAACTGTCTCAAGTACCCCTTTATTTCCATATCCAGCAGGATCCCTGAGACCTTCGCCGGAGAGAGGCCGCTGGCTTGGATCACCTCATCGATCTGTATCGGGCCCCGCAATACCAGCTCGAACACCTTCCTCACTTCAGGACTCGTGTCGGGCGGTAGAGTTGGCGAAGGGACTTCCTTCAGCCGCCCTGCTTGAGACAGAAACTGAGGGGCGATCTCTTCGATGATGTCTCCAATCCCATCGACCAGCTTTGCCCCCTGGCGAATCAACCGATGGGTCCCGCGACTGCGGCTCGCTCCTGCCTGGCCAGGTACGGCAAAAACCTCCCTCCCCTGCTCACCCGCAAGCCGGGCAGTAATTAGCGAACCGCTCCTCTCTGTCGCTTCAACCACCACTACCCCGAGGGAGAGACCGCTAATGATACGATTGCGGGTAGGAAAATTATAGGAAAAGGGGGGAGTCCCCATGGGCAATTCAGAAAGGACTGCTCCATGCTGACAAATCGTTTGGTACAGGGCCTTGTGCTCCCCGGGATAGGCTACATCCACCCCTGAACCCAAGACAGCCACCGTCCTACCACCTACCCCTATGGCCTCCTGATGGGCCTCTCCATCTATCCCCAGAGCCATGCCGCTAACCACCGTAAATCCTAAGGAGGCCAAACCCCGACAGAGATCCCGGGTTATTCTCAACCCGTATTCACTGGCGCTACGCGAACCGACCACGGCCACAGCGTTTTCATCCCCACCTCGAATCTCTCCCTTGACATAAAGAAAGGGAGGAGGATCAGGGATCATTCGCAGTCGGGGCGGATAGTTTGCATCGCTGAAAGGGACTATCCTCACTCCAGCCTCGAAGATGCGACCCATCTCCTCCCTGACCTCATTCCAATTCGAGAAGCTGAGAATCCCTTCGATTGCCTGCCTATCAAGGCCGGGGACCTGCCCCAGTTCCTTCTCTGACAGCCAAAAGACCTGCCTCGGATCGCTAAGATGGTCCGCCACTCGTTTGAAGCCTGTGCAGCCCAACCCATGGACTCGCGTGAGCGCAATCCAAGGGAGATGCTCTCTCTCATCCAACGAAGGCGGGGAAATACCCTCTATCATAGTCCTCATGGGTCAAACATAGTCTTTCGTGGTTTGTCAAGGAGAAGGTGGCCCTGGTCAAAAAGTGTGGTGAAAAGTTCTTCGCAATCTTAGACCCTCCTTTCTCGGGGGAGAAAGCAGATTAGGCTGGGGTGTTGGAGGTAGACAGGCATCAGCCCATTGGCTCCCGCTGAGGGCTTCGTCGTGAGCTCCCTTCGGTCCGACCTTCGGCTCCGAGCTCCCTTCGGGTCTGAGCCTCAGGGTCGAAGACAGGTCGAGGAGCACTCAGGGTCGAGGACAGCCGAACGGGCAGGCCCCCTCGACTTTCTCTAGGCCCTCCCTTTTCGCTAGTGAGCCTAAGTAAGGTCCCGCATCAGGCAGCGCCTCGAACCCTGCAATGGGATCGCTCCAACTCTAGCAACCTCTCCTTCCAATCCAGGCCAAGGGCATAGCCTCCAAGGGACCCGTCAGTTCGGACAACACGATGGCAAGGAATGATAATTGGGATTGGGTTTCTAGCCAGGGCATTACCCACAGCCCTAGCGGCCTTAGGGCTTCCCAGTTGCTCTGCCACCCAGCGGTAGCTCCTCACCTCCCCATAGGGAATCTTAGATGCGATGTTGAGCACAGCCTGAGTAAATGGAGGGAGCCCACGCAGGTCGCAGGGAGTGGAAAAACGGCACAACTGCCCGGTGAAGTAGGCGTCCAATTCCCCTTTGGCCGTCATCCTCCAGCGCCGGGCAAGCGAACTCTCATCCTTGGTCCGTCCCCCAATGCCCCGACCTCGGCCACCAAGCCGCACCTGTCCTACCCCATCTTCCGTAGCTCCGATCGTTAGGCCAGATGCCCTAGTCCTTCTTCCCGTCATCTCCTCCCCACACCTCTCCTTTCTCTCCTGGCCCGCAGGACCAAGCTCATCGGAGAAATCTGCATCTCGAGGGTTTCACGTAGCTGATGGATCAGGTAGCGCTCATAATTGGAGGAGATGCCCTTGAGGTAGTTGACAAAAATGGTGAAAGTCGGGGGACAGATGGCAGTCTGCGTAGCATAATATAATTTGACTTCTCGTCCGCGAAAGGGAGCGGGAGGGTGTTTCCGGACAACCTCATGTAGCACCTGGTTTAAGGTTGAAGTTCGAATCCAACGACGCTGGGATAACGAGACCTGCAGCACCAGCTTCATCAGCCTTGGGATACCAAGTCCAGTAAGCGCAGAGATAAACACTATTGGGGCAAAATCGATGAACGGAAGCTTCTCATAAACCTGCTTGGAATAACCCCTGGTGCCGGCAGGTACCCGGGAAACCGTGTCCCACTTGTTCACTACTAATATAACCCCCTTGCCACGCTTATGGGCATAACTCAGGATCTGGGCATCCTGACTGGTTACTCCTTCAGGGGCGTCCAAAAGGTGAATGAGCAGAACCCCTCGATCCACTGAACGAAGGGCTCGGACCACACTGTAACGCTCAATGCGATCTGTGATCCTTGCCTTGCGGCGAATCCCTGCTGTGTCCACCAAGGTGTACTGTTCCTTCCCCCAAGTCAATGGACTATCCAAGGCATCTCGAGTCGTACCCGGGAGAGGATCCACGACACTACGCTCATATCCCAGAAGGCGGTTGACCAAGGTGGACTTCCCTACGTTGGGTCGCCCCACAATGGCCAGGCATAGGGATTGTTCCCTACCCTCTCCCCCAGCTCTATTTTCCTTTCTTCTTGGAAAGGCGCCAACAACTCGATCCATCAGTGCAGAAAGGCCAAGACCATGCTCAGCTGAGAGGGGGAAGATCTCACTCAATCCCAAGGCGAAAAATTCGTAAAGCAGCTTCTCTTTGGGCTTAGTATCTACTTTGTTGACGGCGAAAAAGACAGGTTTCTTAACCCCCCGCAGCAGTTTCACGGCCTCCCGATCCAAGGGACTCAAGCCTGCATTCGCGTCAAAGAGCATCATAATTACGTCTGCCTCTTCTATCGCTAAACGGCTCTGCTCCTGGATCTGTTCTTTGAGCGCCGTTTTCGGATCAGGCTCAAAACCACCTGTATCGATCAGGAGGAATCTCCTTCCACGCCACTTCACCTCACTATAGTTGCGATCCCGTGTGACCCCTGGCAACTTATCAACTATTGCCCTCTTTGCCCCCGAGAGCCTGTTGAATAGAGTAGACTTCCCCACGTTGGGCAGCCCTACAATGGCCAGAAGGGGGAGCTCACTAAAGCTGTTGGACCTCGCCGGGGGATCCATCACCTCGCTCTCTATAGAGTTTACCTGGGCCATCACCCTAGAGACCGAATTCCTTTAATGACCGGGGATCTTGACTCCATCCCCTGGTGACCTTGACAAAAAGCTCCAAAAAGATCCTACAGCCGAGTAGGATCTCCAGCTCTTCTCTAGCCTGTTGTCCGATTCCTTTAAGCATCGCCCCTCTTTTGCCGATCAGGATGGCTTTGTGTGATTCGCGCTCTGTATGGATCGTAGCCTTGATGACAACCAGATTTTTCTGCTCCTTCTCTGTGAATTCATCGATGACGACCGCCGTCAAGTAAGGAATCTCCTCGCGGGTCAGAAGAAAAATCTTCTCTCGGATAATTTCGGAGGCGATGAAGCGCTCCGTTTGATCTGTAACATCTCCCTCGGGGTAATAGCGCGGACCTTCCGGAAGCAATTTCAGAATCGCGTCCAAGAGAAGCGGGACGTTATCTCCCTTCAAGGCGCTGATCGGAATGATCTCCCGGTGCGGCAACAGCGAAGAACACCGGTCCATCAGAGGGAGCAGTCTGTCCTTAGCGATAAGATCTATCTTGTTCAGCAAGATCAGCGTCGTTGCCCGAGATTCTTTGAGGGTCCGAGAAATATCTTCATCTTCCTTCTGAATCCCATTGCGGACATCGACAATCCAGAGGACCCCATCGACCTCTCTCAAGGTCTTGAGGGCAGTCTCCACCATGCGTCGGTTGATCACCGAGCGAGCTCGATGGATCCCAGGAGTATCCATAAAGACGACCTGGCCGTGAGGAGTCGTCCTGATTCCGGTAATTCGATTGCGCGTGGTCTGCGGCTTTGGGGTAACTATGGCGATTTTCTCCCCCAGGAGCTGATTCAGAAGGGTTGATTTCCCTACATTGGGCCGCCCTACGATCGCCACAAAACCCGAGCGGTGCCCAGTGGGCTCTTGTGTGGAGCTGCTTCCGATCTCAGTTGACATAGTGCCTGCCCGAATTCGAATCACATTATGCCATGGCTATGGATCGGATCAAGGTTAAAGATATTTTCCGACTGGGTGAGATCAGAACGACGTCGAGAGGGCAACAGTAAACGGGCTGCTGAGCCATTACCAGCCAGAGATTCTACGGCGGGCTTCAAACCACGGAACAGGCTTCACAGTTCCCGAATCAAGCTCCCTCAGTCGCCGATCTATTTCAGCGTGCCAAGCCGCTTCCGCATCTTCGTCCACCTCTTGGTCGAGACTGTCAAGAAGAGATCCAGCAAGCGCAGCTCTCGCTTCTGGCGGAAGCTTGAGGGCCTCTTTCAGCAGGTCATTTGGGTCTTGCTTCATACTGCCAATCCTAGACCCCTAAGGTGGCTTGTATCAATCTAACATCTAGGCTGACCCGCTATGTCGGGTCAAGCCGACTTAGGTTGCTCCGTTTCATGCGCTGCCTGCCACTACACGAATCCTGCAGCGTGTAATGAACTCGACACCTTCGTAGAAGCCGAAGACCCACAGCGAGGAGGGACTGCCAGGCCGGAGATATCCGGCGTAGCGAAATACATCACCGCCGACCGAGCCGCTCCTGCTGGGCGACGAGAGAAAGGCCTTTCGCTCTGATGGCATGCCGGCCAGATCAGACAGCGAGGGAGCGACTCTCCACTCGATCTCGCACTCCTGCAAAACGACTCCATTGTCGTGCCACAGAAGGCCTCGCGTCAGGCGTGAGAAAAAACGATCCAGCACGGGCTGATTGAGGTTGAAGGCCACGCTCCTTCCAACATGCAGGCCGCCGGGTGTCCTGATCTCCACGGGCGTTAGGCTGTCGAGCAAATGCTCGACATGTTTCCCTCTCCGCTGGTTGACGTCTCTCTCCAACGACCGATCTCTCCGGGCCGCTACGTGACCCAAAACGGCCGGGTGGGACTCCGTAGAGGCAAGCGAGGTCAGGAGGTTTCGTACTCGCTCGTCATCCCGCCCGTGATTGACGTTGCACTGGCGGCAGCTCGGCACAGTAATAGCGTCGGCAGGCGGCTTCGGAAAGAGACAGAGGGGCGGAACGTGGTCATGGTCGGATGCATCAACTCTACCACAATAGACACATGATGGTTTGATCATATTCACAGTAACCTACATGGGGATAGGGAGGGGCCTCACGGCCTCCCCCCTCCCACACCACCGTACACACAGGTCACGTATACGGCGGTTTCGGCAGATTGGGTCGATGTAATGTGCAGTACCCCAACCGGAGTGTCTTTGCTCGTATCGCCAGGCGTGGGTTCATCCCAGACGCCGAATCTCAGTCCAACGCCTCGCCGGATGCCATCTCGCACCTCCGCCACAAGTGACGACTCCTCTCTTTTGATCCCTTCCGGGAACCGTTCGGGCCTTCGTCTGCAATCGTTACGGCTCGGCCTATCTGTTGCTCCACCTTTCGGCCCGGAGTGCCTCACTAGCTTCGCCTGCCTGCAGCCTATTATGCCCTCTGCTGACTTCTCCTATGGGGTCAACATCGATTGCTCGATGTTCAGCCAGTTTCCGTCGCACGTGACTTCCCAGGGCACATAGGAGATCTCCCCGGGTAAGACACAAAACTCTCCGTGCGTAGACGCCGGATTTATAAAGCCCACCCAATGCGCGGATGGAGGACTTCGTTGTCACGTGCCAACTCGTCCCGGGGTACCACACCTCCTATCCGGTTCCTGTTCGTCGCCCCGCACTTTTGGATTGGTCTTCCTTCAGACCCCACCTCACGATGACGCTCTTGCCCTTCTCCTAGCCTTCGGCTCCGCTTACACCTGGCGTCAGGACTTTCACCCGACTAGTTCTGTGCCATGCCCGGCACACACGCCCAGCATCAGCCGCCGCGCCGCTAGGCGTGGTCGGCTGCATGCAAAGTTAGGAGGCAGCCTGGCTTAGTTAACACGAGAGCACTCTAGCGACCTCGGTCAAGTCCGAGAAAACCTCAACCCTGTATTTCTCACGCAAACCCGTCTCCTCGGTCACCCTCGCCCAGAATCGCTCGACGACTACGGCGTCACAATATGGTATCGCCGTCACTAAGTGGCCGATATCGCTGACGTCGTTTGACTTTATGGCCCGCGACCACTGGCGATCGCGGTAGAGTGTCAACTCGCAGTCAACATCGAGGGACGGTACACGGGACCAGAACTCCATCAAACCGTCTAGCCCAAGACCAAGGAAGTCCTCGAATGTCTTACCAATGGCGGTGAGGGCGGCAGTGATGTAGTGTTGCAGATCATAAGTGTACCCAGCAAGTTGTGCCCGCCTGTGCACAACCTTGTCGTAGGGTTTTCTCACCGCCCGCACAGATTCTGCGGCCTGAGCGTTCGGCCTGCCCAGCTCGGAAATATGTTGCTTCTGCCGAATCCGTCCAGGCTCGTTAGGAAACGTCAACAAATCGAATAACGCCTCGGGCTGCGCCGCGAACCAACTTAAGCGTTTCAGGTCCAGATCGCTCCAATGCGCGGGAAACTCGCTACGTCCCCTCGGACCGACTCCAAATAAGAATCCACGGCCCAACGTTTCCGGCGGAGGAGGCATTTCCGACGATCCGAAGGTTTGGGACACTGCTCGTGATATCTCGATGGGCAGTATGTCGTTCCAAGCGGCAATGAACCACCGACGACTGAACCGTTCAAAGACTTCAGCTAGGCGCTCGCGCCTGCCGGGCTCCTCCGCTCGCAGATGTTCGATCAGATGGATCACGCCGAGAGGCAGCCGAACCTCATCACGATCGACTCGGCTCAGGAGGTCCTCCGCCACCGACTTGTGAGCAGGCTTGTGGGGCCTACCCCAGAACGCTTTGGCAAGGTAGATCCAATGATTCTGATCGAGAAAGATGTATCTCGGATTCGACACAGTATTCCTGCCGCCTAACGTCAAGGCTGAGGAGCGCAAAGCGTCTCCTCAAACCAGTGGTTAGGTTGGCGTTCCCTCGCCTGTGCTCAGGCCTGCTTTTTGTAGCCACTCACCCATCAGTTTGGTTGCCGCGTCCACGTCATCCTTCAGTTGCTTCAGCCCCTCCGGATCAGTGAATACGTGCCGCCCATTGTACTCACCTCTCGACAGATCACCTTCCTGAGGGGGAATGCCGTAAGTTGCACCTTTGTGTACCAGTCGTTGGAGACTATAGGATGTCCCCTATGAAAAAATCATTTTTTACTCGGAACCGTATTGGAAATCTGACATTGACGTTAAGGCCTACAAGAAATTGCAACGCTCAGGACAAAGCAGCTGGCTTATTTTTAGTCCTTGTTAATCCCGTGCCCGACCGCGGAGTATTTGATACGCTGTCTCTTCATAGATGCTTCTCCGTGGGCCTATAGCAACGATCTCAGTACCTCCCCCAATAGGACGGTAAATAATTCGGTACCAACCAATTCGCAAACTCCGGTAACCCTCAAGCTCTTTTTTTAGGGGTTTTCCACAAGCCGGATCTTCAAGGATATCGGTCAGTGCAGAGCGGACTTTACGTTTAAGATTAGGATGTAACTGTCGTATAAGAGCCCGGACCCTGGCTGAGACTTTAAGCACCTGAGCCGGCATGTGGAGGGGCTAGTCAGCGAAGAGTTCTTCAATGGTATAGCGTTTTTTTGTACGCCGGAGCGCCCGTATCCCATCGCGAATCTCTTTCATAAACTCAGAATCTTTCAGGATCTCTACCGTTTCCTTCCAACCATCGTACTCGTCTTTACTAACGATGATAGCAATAGGCTTGCCGTTACGAGTGATAGTTACCTTCTCATCCCTACGCTCCACAACATCAACAAGCTCGCTAAGTTTAGTTTTAACCTCTGAAAGTGGCAGAACCTTCATGCTATCTCCTCTATCTAATTCTGGTCTGAATTACGACCAATTCTATCTCGCCCATCTCAGGACGTCAAGCTCGCAATACGCCGGGCAGCCTTCTAAGGGCCAAATCGGCAAGGAAGAAAAAAAGGCCCAGACCAGCGAGTGCCCACCAGGTTTCCTGGGCCGAGCGCCCATAATCTCCCTCAGGCGTAAAGAGTCGCTTGAGCCCTTCTTCAAAACTTTGTGGATCCAGAATCTCTCCTCCTGTCTCCTCAGCCAAACGGCTGAGGAGAGCCATATTGGGCTTTACCTCACGGTACTCCTTCGGGTAGGGAGAAATAAAAGGCACCGTCACCGCCGCTGAAGGCTCATTTTCTTTTTCGCCCTGATCGTAGATCGTCAAAAGGTAGATCCCCCGTTGGGGAATAGAAAAACGGGCCTCATACCTTCCAGGGGCAACCTGGCGAAATGCCCTCTGCCGAGTGGTCCGGTCGGGTCCCGTCAGAATCCCTCTCAGGCTAAGCTGATTGATAAAGCGTCCCTGCGCAGAGATAAAATCAACCTGGGCATCCACCTCCTCCCCGACTTGCCGGAACTCGGTCCGTACCCTATTCTCCGAAACCCTCTTCATGACGCTCCGAGCAAGTTGACTGACCCACTGAGGGAAGCCTTCCCACCTCACCCAGTCCCTCCCCCATCTCCCGCTCAAGTCCGAGGTGTAGGCAACAACCCTTCCTAGGCCATAGCGCCAGGAGACCAAGAGGGGATCTTCCTCTACCTTCATGAGAACCTTTGAGAGGGGTTTAGGATGAGTAAGTACATATCCTCGAACTGTTGGGATCCCCTTTTGCAAAAGGCCCTCCATGGACCCGCCGGTTTGCATCAACTTGGGCTGGACAATTTTCTCCACCAACAAATCCTGTGAGATCAACAGGGTCTCGGTGGTAAAGATCTGCGGAATGGTCCTGGGATCAACAGTCAGATAACCCCTTCCCTTCCCATCCTTGGCGATCTTTGCCATCAAGGGCAGATCGGCATCTCGGCCCACCGAGACCGTAGACACCGTAACCCCATCGCTTGTCATCCTCTTAACCAAAGCGGAAAAATCACCCTGATCGGTCAGCCCATCGGAGAGGACCAACACATGTTTGACGGCTGCGTCTTTTGCAGATAAAGAACGGTACGCCTCAACCATGGCCTTAAAGAGATCTGTCCCCCCGTCTGCCTGAAGGGATGAGATACGCTCTGAGATCCATTCTCCCTTGCCCACCCGAGTGAAGGGAACAACCCAATCCCATCCCGCATCAAAGGCTAGCACTCCCACCTGGTCTGAAGGGCTGAGCAGCTCGGCAGACGCAATGGCTGCCGCCTTGGCCAAGTCCACCTTGGTCGCCCCCCGGGGTCCCTCCCCCATACTCCCTGACTTATCTAGAACAAAAAGGAGCGCCACATGGGGAAGTTCAAGGCGCGCAGGGGGTCTCATCTCGACCGGGAGTACCCGCTCCAAGGGGGTTTTATAATACCCCCCTGCTCCGTAGCTCTTCGGTCCACCAATAACAATCAAGCCACCTCCCAGATCCCTGACATATTTCTCTATAGCCTCCATCTTTGCCTGAGAGAGGCCATACGCCGGAAGATTGTCGAGAACAAGAAGGTCGAAGGCCGATAGCTCCGGAAGGGACAAAGCGGTCTGTTCCGCAGAGGCCTCAACCACTTCATACCCCTGAACCGACAGCACTCGGGCCATCAACCGCTGAGAGTCCTCGAGGGAATGGAGGTAGAGCACCCTTGGAGGACCTTTGACCTTAACCACACCCTTGAGGAGATTGTTCTCGGCGAGTGTGTCTTGGGGAGACTCTACTAAAAGCTCGATAGTGTGACTCCCTCGATCCACCAGGGTCTCCCTAAAACTAACCAGGTTAGTCCCCGGTCTTAATACCTTCTGAATCTCTCTCCGGACGACGCCGTCACGCAGCAGTTTTATGCGAGCGGTGGCATCACGGAGGCTTTCGATGACACCCCTCACCTCAAAAGTCTCCGCGCTGTCCACCTCATGGGGCACAATGAGATCTCTCAGGTAGATCTCGTTTTTACCCTGAAAGAAACTCACCGGGAGCGACCAAACCTGAATGCCGTGAGACCGGAGAATGGGCAGGACCAGCGAGACCTCACCACGATTCTCGTTGCCGTCGGAAATAAGAAGAACCCTTCCTTCGCGCTCCTCGTTTAGCTGCGCCATCGCCGCCTGAAGCGCTGCTGCAATATCTGTCTCCCCACGCTCTTCAGGCGGAAAAAAATTTGACAGGGGGAGATCGTCACTGGGGAAAAACTCCCACGTAGGGCGACGGGCAAAAGAGAGAAGCCCGAACCTGGTCTTTGGACCCTTGAGACGCCGAGCCTTGTCAAGAATTCTTAGTGCACTGTCTTTCCCTTCCTGCCCCACGCTGCGAGAAAAATCCACCGCAAGCACCACGTCCAATGCGTTGGTAGTCTTAAACACGCTCGGGTTGACAAGGGCGAGAAGGACAGCCAAAAGGGCAGGGAGACGAAAGAGCAGAGGATAAAAGGATCCACCGCTGCGGAAAACCAAGAACCCTTCAAGAGCCAACAGGGCAAAAACCAAAAGAAGCAAGAAGGACCAGAGAGGCAATCCCGTCTTGACAACCCCTCCACCCCCTCTCTCTCCCACACCCACGGCCTTCGCCGGGAGCGAGAAGGACGAATTGATCTGGGACTCGGCCTCACTGAACAGATTAACGGCGAACTGGCCTTCAATGCTTCCTCCCTTGAACGTATAAAACCCTACCTCCAGGGTGTTGGTAAAAGCCAACACCCTGGAGGTCTGTCTCACCTTTTCCTTAAGCCCCGAGGGGGCCTCGATCTGCACCTGGTCATAGACCTCCTTCATGTGAATGGTTTGAAGAGTTCCGGCCTGAACCTGGGCTGCAGGAAATTCAGCCTTCCCCCGGCCGAACCACTCAAAGGCATTGCTAAAAAGGAGAGGAAAGGAAACTCTAAGCGGTAGGTCGGAATCCAGGAGGTCAAAGCCGAAGACCAGGGCCTTCAGGCTGTCTGTCTCAAGGGCATAGATCAGCGGGGTCTCGCTCGACCGGGCCAGGGTGATCCCCTCGCCAAGGGGGGAGAGCCGCTGTGCCTCCTTGATATAGAGATTTTCAAGACGAAGCCCTTTAGCCAGAGGATGTCTCT
>JACZXR010000146.1 GCA_022571535.1 Deltaproteobacteria bacterium
GGAAACCACATCGGCTTTGTGCCCGCCTCAAGAGGCGGGGTTTACATTGAATCAAATTCCACTTCGTGTCCTTCGTGCTTTTCGTGGTGAAATTTCTCTCTCGCTTTACCAATCCTTTGCCAAAGTTAGGACTTGGCTTTTCAAGGAAACGAGCCGGTTTACACAATCGATGGTTTGAATCTGTTGCCGAAAGGATAGGGGATCGCCTGTGTCCATTGACGGTTATCGGGGGTTTACGTAAAGTGAGATCGGTGATTGTCGGACTGGACATCGATGGTGTGGTGGCAGATTTTCTGGCCCCCTTCTTGCTGCTCCTGGAAAAGAGATTAGGGAATGGACCCATCTCGGAAGAGTCCATCACAGATTTCAAGTTTAAGGATCATCCCCTTATTTCAGAGGAAGTCGTGCATGATTGTATGCAAACGGTCTCCTATGACCCTCATTTCTGGCAGAACCTATCTTCGATGATATCTCCCAGCGATTGGCAAAATTTAGAAAATCTCAGTCGTAGGCGGCAACTGGTCTTCGTGACCCACCGTTACGTGCGCGAGACTTATGATATTCACGGGATCACGTGCGACTGGCTAAAAAGTCACGGCATCAGCAAACCAGTCGTTCATTTTACCAACGAACTCAAGGCAGAATTGGTGCAGAATCTAGGGGTTCACCTCTTCATGGATGACCGCCATGAAAATTGCCAGGATGTGGCTGAAAATACCGAGGCCGTGGTGCTGATGCCCCGCCGTCCCTATAACGAATCATTTTCCCATCCACGGGTTAAAAAAATCCGTGATTTCAGTGAGCTCTTTGCCCATCTCTCATAAACAGAACATGATCTCATTCTTGAATTGAGAATTCAGACGCTAGAGGATCCCACTATGTCATCTCTTGAAAATAAAGTGGCGATTGTCACGGGCGGGGGCAACGGGATCGGCAGGGCCATCTCTTTGCTCTTTTCTCGCGAGAGGGCGAGGGTCGCCGTTGGAGACATCGAACCCGCCGATGCAGAGCGAGTCTCGACCGAGATCTTTGACAAACAAGGGGAAGCCGTCCCCTTCTCGGTAGACGTGGTCCGGAAAATATCAGTCAAGCATATGGTGGATGAGGTTCTCAAACGGTGGGGCAGAATTGACATCCTGGTCAACAATGCAGGAGGGGCCATTCGCAAACAAGTATTAGAGATGGAGGAGGCCGAGTGGGATCAAATCGTTGATCTCAATCTCAAATCGACCTTCCTTTGCTCCCAGGCCGTCTTGCCGGCTATGACCCGACAGGCTTACGGAAAAATCGTCAGTCTCTCTTCTATTTATGGCTTCACGGGCTCGGAGTATCGAGCCAACTATGCAGCTGCCAAGGCCGGGGTAGCCGCCTTCACCAAGTCTCTAGCCTTGGAGGTGGCTCATGCCGGGATCAACGTGAACGCCATTGCCCCCGGTCTGGCGGCTACGCCGCGAGTGCGCGGGCGGTACTCAGACGAGGATTGGCAGAACAGGGTATCGACTTTTCCTATGGGAAGGGCCGCCGAGCCTGAAGAGATTGCCCAGGCTGCCCTATTTCTCGTACAGGACCAGAACCGATATGTGACGGGTCAGACGATCCACGTGAATGGGGGTACACTCACGTATTAGATACCTGCTTCTATTAGATATTCAGAAAGACGGAGGATTCCAGAATGTACGGTTGGCGAGCACGCGGAGGGCATGTAGCCCCGTCCCGTGGAGATACACTGGTATACGAATTTTATAAGATGTTCCCGGAAGGGTTCATGATGCTCAATAGCACGGGAACAATCCGGCAGCTCGTGGACACTGATTTTGACAAGCAGCTCCAGCGCATTGAGGAAGCGGCACTGGACCTGGGAGAGAACCAGTGTGACGTGATCATTATTGGGGGCTCACCCCTCTTCACCAAGATGGGTCACGGAAGCGATATTGAAATGGGGCAGAGACTGACCGAGAAACTCGGGATACCAGTAGCAGCGGGAATTACAGGCGAGATAGAAGCCCTAAAGGCATTTGGGATCAAAAAAGTCGTGGTGGCGACACCCCACGAAGAAGAGCTCAATCAAAGAATGAAGCGGTTCCTTGAAGCCTCAGGCCTCGAAGTCTTAAAAATTGAGGGATACGGCATCCGAAAAAACTCCCAGCTTTCGGACTTGCCAGTTCATGCCTCTTATAAAATCGCGAAGGGCCTATACGAGAAGGCCCCGGAAGCGGATGGAATCTTCGTCCCCTGTCCGCGCTGGTCAACCATCGGGGATGTCGAGCTCTTGGAGCGGGAAATTGGAAAACCGGTGATTACCAGTTGCCAGGCATACATCTGGCACGCCCTCAAACTGATTCACATCAAAGAGACCATCACCGGATATGGGCGACTCATGGCAAGTCTTGCAAATTAAATTTGCTCGATCGATATTCAGATCTCCCGCAAATAAAGGGTCTTCACGGAAAATCCGCAGGCTGAATTGGGATGCCGGTAGAATCAAGTTATATCGAACACGGGATTTAAATCCCCGTGTTCGACCAAAGAGAAGAGCTGCCGCTTCTCCCCTTTGGAAACCCCATCGGCTTTGTGCCCGCCTCAAGAGGCGGGATTTACAGTGAATAAATAGCTACTTATCGAAGGCCGCCTTCAGGACCTGGGCCAATTCACCCCGTTCGTGCATCTCCCGGATGATGTCGCAACCTCCGATGAACTTTCCATCGACAAAGACCTGGGGAATGGTTGGCCAGTTGGAATAACTCTTGATCCCAGCGCGAATCTGCGGGTCGGCCAGGACATCGACTGTCTCATACGGGTAATCGAAAGATTCGAAAATACGGATGGTGGCATCAGAGAAGCCGCACTGGGGAAATTTAGGGTTCCCCTTCATGAAGATGAGCACCTTGTTCTTTTTTAACTGCCCTTCGATATTGGCCAAAACTTCATCTGCCATAAACCAATCTCCTTTCTATGAACCTAAACGCCCCCATTGTTCTGGTGTCATGGTCTTTAGGGCGAGGGCATGAATGCGTTCGGACCCTAGAGCTTCCTTTAAAGCCCCGTAAACCATCTGGTGCTGCTCCACAAGACCCTTTCCTTCGAACAAAGATGAGATGACCAGCACCTGGAAGTGGTCCCCACCACCGGTAAGGTCCTGAATATTTATAGTGGAGTCTGGAAGGGTCTTCTCGAGAGTTGATCTAATTTCGTCAGGATTGATCATTATGGACTCTCCATTTGGAATTCAACGGCTAAGACTCACCATATCCCTTCCATCCAGGGTTTTCAAGCCTTCCGTATTTTGGCTCCCCCCCTTGCTTGTGGATTCAGGATTCTGCCAACCAACTCAGGCCTGAGGATCAAAATCGGGGCGGCAACGTTTTATCATCTCGCGCAGGTCTTGCCTCAATTCCTCCAACGTCGGACGGCCGACATACCACCAGCCACAGTAGATCTTGTGAACCGTGAGGTCAGGCATCAAACAGAACGTATAAGGAATGGCAATCGTCCCGTGTTTCTTGTCAGAGGTATCAACGATATCCAGCTCCTTGATCGCCTTATGCTCACTGTCACTGAGAAACGGGAAATCGGCGCCCAGCCCGGTCCTAAAGGCATCACTGACCTCGGGTGGGTCAACGCTGACAACGGCCAGCTTGCAATAGCTGAACCTTAGCTCCTTCTGAAACTCGGTCAGGAGGCGCAACTGCACCTCACACTTCCCTCACCAGTAACCCCGATAATAGACCACGACGAGAGGGAACTTGCCCGCAATATCAGAGAGCTTGACCATATTGTTTGCGTGGTCAGGAAGCTCTAAATCCGGAAAGCGTTTACCTATTGAAAGATTCATGTTTGTGATCCCCCGATACTTCTTGGAACAATCTGCATTTTTATAGAAAAATAACTGCCGAGTCAATTCGATTTCTTGAGCCAGTCCCGCGCGTCGAAGGACTTCCCAGTTACCCCCTCCGATTCAGGAGACGCCAGGTAGACAAAGACCTTGGTAATTTCATCAGGTGCCGGCAGCGTCAGAGGATCTTCCTGGGGATAGGCCTCCGCACGCATGTCCGTTCTTGTTCCTCCCGGATTGACGGCATTGACCCGAATGTTATGTTCTTTCATCTCCTTCGCCAAAAGCTGCGTGAAACCTTCCACGCCGAACTTGGAGACGGCATAGGCCCCCCACCTCGCCTTGCCAACCCGTCCGACACCAGAGGAGAGGTTGATAATCGATCCTTCCTTCTGAGGAATCATCATTCTCAGCGCCTCTTTCGTCACTCCAAACATGGCAGTGAGGTTGACCCGCATAACTCTTTCCCAGTCAGACAGCGGGTATCGGATAATAGTTTCACGAGGGCCAAGAATGCTCGCGTTGTTGACCAGGATGTGGACTGTGCCATAGAGACAACGCACCTCCCGCAACAGGCGCTTCACCTCCCTTGTCTTGGATATGTCCGCCGCAATCCAGCTTGCCTCACCTCCTGCGGCACGGATCTCGCCAACCGCCTGCTCCAAATCTGCCTCCCGGCGCGCGCTGACAAAAACTCTCGCCCCTTCCCGTGCATAGGCAAGGGCAATGGCCCTGCCGATTCCCCGACTCCCACCGGTGACGAGCGCCACTTTATCTGTCAATTTTCCCATACCCTTTTCTTTACCCTATAGTTGCATAACGTGAGGAGATGATTGCCCTGAAATCAGCGTCATTGGTAGGTTTGTCTTCGATGTTGGACATGTTTCTGGACTTTACCAACAGTGGGTTACAAGATTATAAGGCAACCCCGCGGCTTGCCGCGGGCACATAACCGATGGGGTTTCCCCCGTGGAGTCGTGGTCCATTACTCCACAGGGGGGAGAAGCGGTAGCTCTTCCCTTTGGTCGACCACGGGGTTCAAAACTCGTGGTTGATATAACTTGATCGCCGGTTAAGTTGCCCGAAATGCAATAAACACACGGCATTCAACGTGTTTTAATCTTCCTTTTATGCAACGTTAGGGTTCACTCTCTACCGTATGTTAACTTTCTATCACTGAAGGTCGATTTTTGACAGCACGCCTACACCCTTCCCCCTGCACCCAACACCCTTGGGGGGGGGGTAGGATGTAGGAAGGGTAGTTGACACAGGAGTCCGTTGTCGGGTACTTTCAATGCGATGCCAGCTCGGGAGTCTCTGCATCGATCTGCAGCCTCTCTGTCCTCCAGAATTCATACGAGCACTTATAAAGATGGGAAGCAATCTGGACTATCAGCCCTCCAGAGACCATTTCCCTGTTCTGGCTTCGCGGGTCTATGGTTTGGTGTAACTCAACAGCTAGGAATCTAAAAAATGGCTAATGATGTCTCAGATACCGGCGCACGCAGAAGAAGTTCGGGGACCTTTGCCGTCCTGAAGGTCCGCAACTTCCGCTACTATTGGGGCGCCACCATTTTCTCCGTCATCGGCGAGCATATCGAAAACGTGATTCGGAACTGGTTGATATGGGATCTGACCCACTCCCGTTACTGGCTCCAGGTGATGGTCACTATGCACTGGATTCCGCACGCCATCTTTGCGATTCCGGCAGGAAGCATCGCAGACCGGGTCAACCGCCAGCGAGTAATATTCTGGTCAGAGATCTGGCTGATGCTAGCGGCTACAGGCATGTTCATCACCACGAACATGGACGTCATGAGTGTCTATTGGATGTCGGCCTTGCTTATCCTGCACAGCACTGCAGGATCCATTAGCAATCCGTGCCGTCAGCTCTTCGTTCACGATATGGTAGGGCGTGAACATCTTCTGTCCGGCGTGGCCCTTACTTCATCACTGCGCTTCGCTACCATGTCCATTGGAAAACCGATCGGCGGCCTCATTTTACTCACCCTCGGCGCAGGATTTGGTTTTTTTGTCAACGCCTTGGCATTCATTCCGCTCATCTTGGCCCTCCTGACGGCGATCCGGGTCACACAGAGAGAAGAACCCAAGCGACGCCATGTATTCGAAGAGTTCAAACAAGGCCTAAAGTACATTAGATCAGAGCGCACCATCCTGGCTATCATCTGTATTGCTACGGCACCTGCTATCTTTATCGGAAGCGGATTCGATCCGTTTATGGTGATCTATGCCGACTCCGTATTTGGAATGGGGGCAAAGGGCTACACCTATTTCATCACGGCCGTGGGACTGGGGGCGTTAGTCGGCGTGGTAGCTTTAGGCTGGATCGGAAATGTCCGTTGGAAAGGGCAAATGCTCTTTATAGGAGTCTTTGGCTTCTGTATCAGCATGGTTGGCTTTGCCTTTTCGCAGTCGTTCGTTTTATCGCTGGTCTTCCTGTTCCTTTTCGGCCTATTCCAGGTTCTTCATAATTCATCAGCCACCACCATGCTCCTGGAAAATGTCCCATCGGAAATGCGCGGAAGGGTGATGGGAATATTTAATTTCGGGCGCTTGGGTCTTCGTGTCGTAAATGGACCTTTCTTTATAATCCTTCGTAGACTGGCTGCCTTGACCACGGCCAGCGCCTTCGGAGCTGACGCCCTCACCATT
>JACZXR010000147.1 GCA_022571535.1 Deltaproteobacteria bacterium
TACCTCGCAACAGGAGAAGATAGGGCAGAGAAGGTTCCGGTGAATGTGATCCAGTAGACTTCAGCCTAAGTACGAGCCCTTGAAGACATCCTATTACCTGAATCTTGCACCAAATGAGCCGCAAATATATAAGGCTGTGGAAAACCGCATCACAACTGACTTCTTGCGTGGATAATGAAATATGAGGATTTAACCATTCTGGTTATACCCTTGCCGGGAAACCCTTGCCTATCAAGGCTGTTGTTCGAGCTTGTATTTATGCGGGTTTGCGGGCAAGGCAAATTCTAATGCTTTGCAACTTACTGATATAGTTGCTATTTATAGCCGTGCAAGAAATTTCTTGCACGGGAAATAATAAAATCGTGCAAGATTCAGGTATTAATCAGTTCATTAGTATCTTGACACACGACATTTCCTCGAATGTCGGCATCCCTCGGGCCGAGCCATTCCGCGCACGGTCAATGGGCCTATGCCTTGTAGGCCACCGCCCCGTCATCTCCAAAGGTGGCTATTCCCACAGCCCGGGCCAGAACGCAACCTCTACGTTCGGGTGCCCGCGCTCTCCAGGACTCGCCCCTCGGTCGCCTGATGTCTACTTACTAATGAACTCCTTAGTAATTACAACCGTTTGTACTACCCTCTAAATGCCTACCTCAGGTTGACATAATTGTGCGTTATCGGATTCTCTCCTCAAGAAATGGGAGTTCGACGACAACGCCAAGTGCATTGCCGGTTGCTAGTGTGCTGAGTTAAGTCGGTACGATAAAGTTAATGTTGGATAAGTACCCGAGGGGGCTATTAGCCCCCACGGGTATATCTTGGCCTGTTTTGAGCTAGATTTTTAGGGCTTTATGTTAGGCAGAAACTCATTGGTATAGATGTCATCAAGAGGAACATTTTTCTTTACGTTGTATTGACCAAATACTATATCTCTTGTCCTCTTAATTTTGTCTCGGTTTATGTAGCCAAATCCCTTCTTTCGTATCTCGTCGGTAAGGATGACTTTCCAAATCGCCCTGATCTTGGCCGTCTCCACTTTCCTTGCACCCTTAAGCTCGGGCTTAAATTTGGCTATAATATCAAATGCACCTTTGGGGTCCTTTCGCATGTCCTTATAGGCAGTAAAGAGTGCCCTTAAGAATCCTCTTATCATCTTGGGCTTAGACCGAATGGTCTCTGGCGTTGCCATAATGCCAATACCATATATATCGACCCCATGATCCGCAAACCAAATGGTATTGGTCTTTCTTCCATCGGGCCATCCGTAGGCGGCAACGCTGGAGAAGTAATAATCTGTCGAGGAGTCCACCTTTCCCTGTATCAGGAAAATGTCCTCCATGGCTGGAGACCTGTGGACGATTTTCACCTTGCTTGCGTCGACGCCGGCATTTTTAAACATAATTGGCATCATGATCGATGTGGCCGCTCCCTTTGTGTCCCCTATGCTCTTTCCCTCAAGGTCCTTTGGGGTTTTTATTCCTTTGGCAGCGTCCGATACGATGACCATAGGGGATTTGGCATAGACAATGGAAACTAGTTTAAGGTTGAGGCCTCCTGCAATGCCCTTTAGCATCACCCCCGAATCAGCATAACCCAACGTGGAGGCCCCGGTACCAACGGCTTTTATCGTCCTCCCGGAACCAAACCCCCTTTTCACTTCAACAGAGAGTCCCTCTTTTTTGAAATAGCCCTTCTCTTTGGCTATAAAGAAAGGTGCGTGATAGCCAGAGATGACCCAATCCAATGTGACAATCACCTTTTCTTGGGATATGGCCTGTCCGGAGAAAGAGACTAGGGAAACAAGAAAAACTACGATCAGACTTATGGCTTTGGTCTTCATTTTTTAACCCTCCCAATCTTTGGTTTTACTTGTAATGTTTTCTTCTATTTCAATTAATAAAAAGATTCAAGCGGCTCGATCATTTTTTGATCGCGCTCCTCAATAGAGTGCACAACCTGCCAAACTCCTTTTCATACTTGTCCGAGGGTTCCCTTGGCCGTTTAAAGTTAACATCTACAGTAAGAACCACCTTGCTAGGCCTAGGGCTTAAGACCACCACCCGGTCAGATAGAAATACCGCCTCAGGGATGCTGTGGGTAATGAAGAGTACGGTTTTTTTCTTAGTCTCCCAGATTCTTTGAAGCTCAAGGTTCATATCGTCCCTGGTAAGGGCGTCGAGGGATCCAAAAGGCTCATCCATTAGTAGAATGGGGGGATCTGTAATTAGTGCCCTGCAAAGGGAGACCCTCTGCTGCATCCCCCCGGAAAGCTCCGACGGAAGGAAGTTTTCAAATCCGATTAGATCTACAAGTTTTATCAGCTCCATTGCCTTTTCTTGGTAAGACCTTCGGGGAAGCTTTAGTATCTCAATGGGGAGCAATATATTGTCAAGAACCGTCCGCCACTTCAAAAGAACGGGATTTTGAAAGACCATCCCGATTTGCTTTGCCGGGCCATCAACGGGGCTCCCATTAACTGCGACCCCTCCCGCAGTTCTTGGGAGTAACCCTGAGGTGATTTTAAGAAGGGTGGTTTTGCCGCACCCACTTGGCCCCACCACCGAAACGAATTCTTTATCAAAAATCTTAATGTTTAGGTCTTCAATGGCGTGCACCTCTCCTTTTGAGGTCCTAAATGTCTTCTCTAAAGCTTGGAATTCAATCATGACTTTTCTATGATCGTTGCTCTTCACTGCACTATCCTCTGAAGCTCCAGGGTATGGAAAGCCTTTCAATCAACATAATGATTCCGAAAAGGATGATTCCGGCCAGTGATAGGATGATCAAGGCGGCAAACATGAGGGGAGTATCCAAGGTAGAATTCGAGACTATGATGAGATAGCCAAGACCGCTGTCTCCACCTATGAATTCCGCCACTACGGCTCCAATCACAGCTAAGGTTATAGCAATTTTCAAGCCGTCAAAGATCTGAGGGAGCGCATTTTTAAACCTGAGCTTGAGGAATGTTTGCCACCTATTTGCCTGGATGACCCGAAACAGATCAAGCATTTCAGGGTCGACGGATGTGAAGCCTCCGAGGCTGTTTATTACTATTGGAAAGAAGGCTATGGTGAAGGCTATAACCACTTTGGGCAGAATTCCGTATCCCAACCATAGGAGAAGAAGCGGAGCAAAGGCTACCTTTGGAAGAACCTGGGATAGAACAATGAGGGGATAAAGGGCTCTATTCAAGAGTGAAAAATGAGTCATGGCGATTGCAAGAGTGAGCCCCACCACGACGGATAATAAAAAACCCAGGATGATTTCATTCATAGTCGTGTAAGCATGATCTAATAAAAGGGGAATATTGAACGCAATGTATTTGAAGGCAACTGAAGGAGGAGGCATTACAATTGGGTGAATATTAGCAGCCCTCACAAATACTTCCCAAAGGACTAAAAATAGAACCAGGGTCAGAAAGGGAGCAAGCTTTGTTCCTTTAATGGGGGTATATGTATCGAGACCTTTTACCGTCTGCTTCTCATCCATTGAAACTCCAATGTATTTATGAAAAGAGGGAAGCCTTACGATGGTACCAATATCACAAGGGGGAGGGCTGTCAAGAAGGGCCAATTCCCCGACTATTTAGACGTGATTGCAGATGAGTTGGGGGATAGGATTCCTCTCAGGACGCATCAATGACACTCGGAGCACTTCCAGAAACATAAACTGTTCCAACTTTAGGAACGGCGGTTCAGAATAATAAGAGGGCCGAGCATTTAACTCGGCCCCATTATGCCATGCCCCATGCATGGCTCAAAATCTTCCATCCCTTCGCCAGAGACACCATTACTAAATTCGTCGCTGGCTGTCAAGAAAAACCCCAGTACATGAAAGGTCCCCTGGCAGGCCTTGTAGAGGCCTATAAAGACTTTTTTGTGTAGGCTGCGAGAGGCTCTTCACCTGCGTCTTGCACCAACTTGACCTATTTCAAGGTTCCCTGATAACCCTTTCCTCAGATTAATAAGGCTGCTCTCTTGAAAAATTAAATTGAAGTTTGGTTTCCAATTACCACCTTGAAACTAGGAAGATGTTAAATAGTGAACCAGGCGGATGCAAGATTTGAGTGTGGTGGATCTAATAGTCAAGATGGCTCAGCCGAATCCTGACTCCCGACAGTTACCCCTGCGGCGATTGGTTCTATCCCCCTATTTCTCTGCCGCCATTGCCATGCTGTTATGGGCATTCAGCTTTGTCGTGATACGCGGGACGCACGAAATGGTGCCGCCGATCGGTCTAAACTTCTGGCGATCGTGTCTCGCACTACTGCTGCTCCTCGCAATGGGGTTTTCTCACCTACGGCTTGAGATGCGGGCGATCCTGAATCAGTGGAAGACGTTCTTCCTTCTCGGATTTCTACTCGTTTTGATTGGCAATACGGCGATGTTCGTTGGGCTTCAATCCACCACCGCGATCAATGGGGGGCTGCTCAACTCGATGGGGCCAGTTGTCATTGTCGTTTTTTCATGGCTGTTGTTCCGTGAGACGGTGACGCCGCTGCAAATGCTCGGCATCCTTACCTCTCTTGCCGGTGTGATAATCTTGATCACCCGTGCCGACACCACGGTCTTGACCGCTCTCGATTTTAACCGGGGTGATCTGTGGTTCCTGGTGGCGGTGATCGGTTGGGCTCTTTATGCAGTTCTGATCAGGCGCACGGCGCCGACCATGCATTCCCTGGCATTCATGACGGCGGTGACGTTATGCGGGATAGTGTTCCTGTTTCCCCTATACCTGTGGGAAAGCCTTACCCAAAGACCGACGGAGTTCAATGCACCAACCGTGCTCAGCATCATTTACCTCGGTCTCTTCACCGCGGTCTTCGCCATCCTCTTGTGGACTAGGGCGATTCGGATGATTGGCGCCAATAACGTGGGGTTGTTCATCCACCTGGTGCCTGTATTCAGCGTCATCCTTGCGATCATCTTCCTGGGAGAGGTTCTGCGCGGTTTCCATCTCATCGGCATAGCGCTGATCGCGATTGGGATCTATCTGACGACGGTCATTGGCTCCAAGGTTTGATTGTATTGGCCCGGAGTCGCCCTGGGCTTGGAATTGCTCGGTGTAAAACCGTCAGGATGCAGTTCAACGACGCTCTCATTGGGCCTTGTTGTATCAACTGCTCATTATGAAGCGTGAAAACCCTCTGCCTCTGCTCGCATCTCTTAACTCGCCTATTTGCAGCCAAGTCAAGAGGAAAGTGAGCGCCTTAGGTGTGGACCTGATTTGCACGAGGACTGTCTATGAGCCGCCTGGAGACGAGGTGTATCCCCGCAAAGACGAGTACCGCGCAGAGTAGTTCTCGGGGACCGAAGCTCTCACGAAGGATGATGACGGCAGCCACAGATGACAGAACGGGCTGCAGGTAGATGTAGACGGCGGTCACCGATGCCGAGACCCGGCTCAAGACCCAGGAATTTAGGAAGTAAGCCAATATGGTGGGAAAGAGAAGAATCCAAAGCAAGGAGAGCTTTGCCTTGAGGATGGCGTCAGGGGGGTACCAGGGTCTGCCCCAGGCGATGAGGGGCACCACGGGCACGGCCAGAACAAAGATCCATGCGACCACGACGAGGGGCGGCCGGCGGGTGAGCAGGGGGCGGGCCAGAACGAGGTAGAGAGAGTAAGAAATGGCGGTGACCAATATTAGAAGGTTTCCAAGAAGGTGCTCAGGGGATATTTCGGCCCCCCTGAAGATGAAGAGCTGCCCGGTGCCCGCCAAGGCCAAAAACATACCCAGGCCTCTTGAGTACGAAAAGGTCTCCTGTCCAAGAAGGAGGGCGAAGGCATAGGTGCATATGGGAATGATGGCAATGATGAGACCGACGTTTACGGCTGTGCTCCTGGACAGCCCCTCGATGAAGAAGACCTGGTTGATAGTGACGCCAAGAATACTCAGGACAAGCGCCCAGACGGTCTCGCGCGCTGAGAGCCACCAGCGGTCAGGGTGGAGAAGCCTGGCGGCCAGAATTAAGAAGGCTGCCCCCACGAGCACCCTCCAGGCGGCGATCGCCAGCCGATCGAAGCCTTCCAGGGCCAGCTTTCCAGCTACGGGGAGGGAGGCGAAGATCACCTGCACGAGTAGGAGAGAAAGGTGTGAGGCTACCGAGACTTCTGTCTTTGTCGAAGGCACTGCTCCCTGTTCCTTTTATTTGCCTTAGATTCTTACCGATAAAATGTTCAACAGAACGACTTCAACAAAGTTTTTCGCGCCAAGACGCTCCCGAATGAAAATCCGAATTCCGAAGCTCGAAATCCGAAACAAACCGAAACACTCAAATCCAATAATCAAAGTCCGAAACGGGATCATTTGGATTTGTTTCGATTTTCGGATTTCGTGCTTCTACTTTTGTTTGTTCTTGGCGTCCTTTGCGCCTTTGCGGCTCGCCCCGTGGAATACCTCCTCGACAGAAAATATATCGGTTTCGCCGTGAAGTTATTCCACAGGGCGAGTCATCGTTT
>JACZXR010000148.1 GCA_022571535.1 Deltaproteobacteria bacterium
TAATGCACATCAGGCCGCAACAAAGACCTGTCTGTAGTGCGAACCGGCAACTCACCTCCAGTATAGTTGCAGACCGAAGATCATAATGTCGCTAATTGCTGCCATATGTTGCTCCAAACGGGGTATGTCTCGATTATTTTTTACGGATCGGGGTTAGAATAGGTAGGTGCAGTTCTTACTCCGCCATCGCCTTTCGCGCCTCGCCGGCCAGGAGACCCCAGATATCGTGTTTGATCTTCAAGAATTTGGGATCCTCTTTGATCTCGAGGGTTCGAGGGGTAGGGAATGGAACGGGGATATCCTTCATGACTCGGCCGGGACGGAAGCTAAAGACAAAGACCCGGTCCGAAAGGAAGATGGCCTCTTCGATATCGTGGGTGACAAAGATGACGATCTTTCCCGAGTGCTTCCAGTCCACCATACGCTGGAGCTCCTCTTGCATCAGAATCCGGGTCTGGGCATCCAGCGAGCCAAAGGGCTCATCCATCAGGAGGATTTCCGGATCCACAGCCAGGGCTCGGGCAAGGTTGACCCGCTGCTGCATTCCACCTGATAGCTCGTGGGGGTAGTGCCCCTCGAAGCCCTTGAGGCCTACGATCTGGATATAGCTCTCACAGATCTTCCTTTTCTCCTCTTCGGTCTTGCTTCGATCGTTTTCAATGCCAAAGCTGATGTTGTCTGTCACGTTTCGCCACGGCAAAAGGAGCGCCTGCTGGAAGACCAGGGCCTTGTTCGATGTCGGCCGGGTAACCTGCTCACCATTGAGGAAAATCTGTCCCTCCGAAGTAGGCATGAGCCCGTGGATCATGTGGAGCAGGGTTGTCTTTCCGCAGCCACTCGGGCCCACAAAGGAGTAAAAGGTCCCGGACTCAAGGGTCATATTTACCTTGCTCAGGGCGTTGACCACTTCGCCCGTGGGCTTGTGGAAGGTTTTTCCTACACCTTCGATGCGAATCGTTGTCGCCACAACTACTCCTGAAGGCTGGTGTCTCGCCAGGGGGCCATGCGTTTCTCAAAAATCAGGATGCCCTGGTTCAGGACAACGCCGGTACCGGCCAGGATCGCCGCACAGGTCATCATCAAGGGCATATCGTAGGTGTCGAAGCCTTTGAAGAGTAAAAAGCCGATTCCATGGCTGGAACCAAAATATTCTCCCACCACGATTCCAACAATGGCCCGGGACGTGGCCAGGCGCAATCCGGTAACGATGTATGGAAGGGAACCGGGAATGAGAATCTTGAAAAGGATCTTGTATTTCGGAATACAAAATGCCGACGCGAGCGTTTGAAACTCACGGCCGACGTTCAATACTCCCGTATAGGTATTCAGGACGATCGGGACGACTGCCGTCGCCAGGACAATGACAATCTTGGGGGTCAGCTCTACGCCGAACCAGACGATGATCAGAGGGGCCAAGGCCACTGTCGGCGTGGCATAGAGTCCGCCGAGCCAGGGGTCCAAAAATTCGCGGATCATCTTACTGATCCCGAACGCTATTCCCAACGTGATGCCAACGAACATAGCTGAAGTGTATCCGAAAAAAAACTCTATGCCGCTAACTTTAAGGTGGGGGTAAATACTGCCCCCGACGAAAAGGTCCAGAAGTTTTCCAGCTACCCTGAAGGGGCCGACGAAGAAGAACTCGTTGTCGACCGAGCGGCTGGCAAACTCCCAGCAAAAAAACACAATCAGGAAGCCTGTGACCCCGTTAATGAGTCGATGTCGGCTATCGTAAAAGTTCCGTACTGCTTCCATCTGTCCCCTCTAGGCTGGTCCCAAACTCTCCTTGTAGGGCGTCGCCCGGCGCTCAAAAAACTTCAAGAGCTCGTTTCCCAGGACGCCCCAGAGGGTCAGCATCGAAATTCCCACCATCATCTCGGCAATGTGAAAGGTCTGCGCCGCACGATCGATCATGTAACCCAGGCCGGCCTCCGAGCCGAACAGCTCCGCCACCACGATGGTGACTACGGCGCGCGAGTAGCCCAGCCGGAGCCCCACAATTAGAAACGGCAGGGAGCCGGGCAGGATGATCTTGGTCAAGGCTGCCCAACGGGAGATATTAAAGGCGCGTCCGAGCATGCGATATTCCCCCTCGACATTTTTAATCCCTGCGGTTGTGTTGATGCTGACGGGGAAAAATGAGGCGAGAAAGATTACAGCGACCTTGGATGCAATCCCCAAGCCAAGCCAGATAATGAAAAGCGGGGCAGCGACCGATCGGGGGGTGGCGTAGAGGCCGATCAGAATTGGAGAGAACATTTCGTCCAGGGTACGGCTAAAGGCTATTACGCCCCCGATGATTATCCCCACGGTTGCGGCGAGGGCAAAGCCGTAGAGGCCCTCCAGGGCGCTGTAGCGGATGTGCTCCCAGATGGACCCTTCCCGGAACAGATTGATATAGGCAAAAATAACCTCATCTGGGCCAGTGAAGAAATCTTTGTCGTTAAAGCGCCGGTCAAGAATCTCCCATACAACGATTCCAAGACAGATGGATAGAAACCCGTTGATGAACAATCGATTGTGTTCGTACCCGGACTTGAGGAGCACCAGGAAAGAATCGTTCCTTGTGCCCTCATGGTTTCCTTGCGGCAGTTCGGTCATGTTTTGTGGTTGGAACCCTTAGAATATCCAGCGCCTGAGAAGTTTTAGTGGCGCCCCTGTCGCTTCGGGGCGCCACCAGAGTGTCACTAACGCCAGGCTTTTTTCTTGAACCAGGCGATGCCCTTCTTGTGAAGGTCGGGCAGGGTAAACGTGCTGATAGGAGGGACCTTCAGGTCCGGGTCTATGGCCTTCGAGAACTTTGCGGCCTCGATGTAGGCAAGAATCCCCTTTTCACTGAAACTGCACCGGCTGGAGATCACCTTCTCTTTGGCGATCTTGATATCATACATTTTGGTCGCGATTTCAGGCTTGTTTTTCATGACCTTTGTCAGCACCTGGATGGTTCCTTCCCGGTTGCGGTTGATATAGTCACATGCCCGAATGAATGTTCCTACGATGGCTATTGCCTTTTCGGTGTTCTTCTTCACCCAATCTCCGTTCATTCCGACCTGGATGAAGGCAAACTCGTCGGCTAACTCGGCTGCGCTCCCCAGGATAGTCAGGCCAGCCGCCTTAGCTCTCAACATAGGGCCGAACGTCAATGAGCCAACATCGACTTTGTTGGCCTTCACCGCAGCCAATCGTCCCGTTGATCCGCCCACCTTGATCAGTCGCGGATTCAAGATGCCGTTCTTTTCGAGTAGTTTGAGCGAGACATAGACATTGGCCGAGGTCGGCGAGCTGATTCCAACTTTGATTCCTTTCTGTGGGAGGTCCTTATAAGACTTGACCTTACCTGCTGCCACCAGATAGTAAGACAGTTTGTTGATCGTAACGGCAACGATCTTGATCTTGCTCTTGGGTCTGATCGCCAGCGGAATGTTATCGTCCGTGCTGAAAAAAGGCAGCTTTCCCTTTTCAAGGGCAAGTACGGCTGCCGACTCTCCTCCTGCGACCGAGTAGATTCTTGCGTTGTACCCAATGTCCTTGAACATACCCTGGCTGATTGCCACCTGCTCGGCGAGAGAGCTGAGCGACGACGGCGATGCCACAGGGACACGCAAATCTTCGAGAGCAAAACCAGGTCCTCCGTAGAGTACAAAAGCGGCCAGGAGTCCTGAGCCCAGGAGTCCCCGCCACATCTTTTTCCTGTTCATTTCTGTCTCCTTTCCTTCTATGGCCTTCCAATTCCAGATTGGATTGATCAGGGAATTGGGAGGCAGCCTTATAGATTACTACTCCTACCCTATAAACTGCTTTTCTCTGTTGCCCCTTATCATTCCTCGCTCCTTGCTGCAAACGTCCAAAGCACTCTCTTTGTCGTTCTATCGGGCCTCTGGGAGGACTTCTTTTTTTTGAATCTCTACGGGTTAATTCCCCGCAGCTTGCTGCGGGGTAGTTCATTCATGGAGAAGCCTTTTATTCTATTGATTTTTGCCTGTCAAGCCAGCTGTTTGTCTTATCGGGAAAGCCCTCCCTTTTCTTAGCCAGTTCCGTAAGCATTGAGTTGGAAAAAATGGGTTGCTGTGTTATATCCCTCTTCGCTTGTTTAGTGGAGCTCGCCAAATGAACCAAAAAATCTCTAAGGGTTTATTGGAGACGAAATCCGTTTATTTGAATATTCGGGACCCCTTTATTTTTCCCTCTGGAAGGATCTCCCCTGTTTATGTCGACTGTCGGAGGCTCATCTCGTATCCGAATATCAGAGATGAGGTCGTTGCAGAGCTGGTGAGGATCGCAACGGATAAGATCGGATTAGACCAAACAGACGTCGTGGCCGGTGGGACCACCGGCGGCATCCCCTATGCCACTTTTTTGGCCCAGGCGATCAATAAGCCGCTGATTTATGTCCAGAAGAGCCCTAGTGGATCGGGGAGCAGCAGGCAAATTACGGGAGTAATCGAAAAAGGGCAAAAGGTCATTCTGGTGGAGGATGTCACCGCAGACGGGGTGAGCGTGCTCAGGTTTAAAGGTGGCATAGAAATCGCCGGAGGAAGGTTGACGCACTGCCTTTGCGTCTTTGAGTACCGTAGCGACAAGTTCGCCATGCAAGATGCTCGCGAGACCCTTTCAAAGCAGGGGATCGTCCTGCATAGCTTAATCACCTGGGATGATATCCTGGACATGGCTCGGGAGGAAAATTATTTTACCCGCGATGAATACGAGCAGGTATTGAGCTTTTTAAAGAATCCCAACCACTGGTGGCAAAATCTAAGCCGGTAGGTAATGAATCAGTGAAGCTTCTAGAGGATCCTGTCGATTAATTTTTTCTCATTGAGGCCGCAGGTATCGAAAGGTTGATTCGATGGAGAAGGCCCAGAACAGGATTGCCGAATTGCTTTTGGAGACCGGATCGATCCAGGTCTTCCAGGATCGGCCCTTTGTGTTCGTCTCTGGGAGGATCTCTCCTGTCTACATCGATTGCCGTAGGTTGTTGTCCTTTCCGGATCCCAGGGAAGAGATTGTCGGGCAGTTGGCGAGGAAGGCTGAGCGGGAGATCGGCCTAGAGGCCATTGACGTTGTTGCCGGTGGGGAGACGGCTGGCATTCCTTATGCCGCCTTTGTCTCGCAGAAGCTGAACAAGCCGATGATCTATATTAGAAAAAGCCCTAAAGGGTACGGCCAAACGAGACAGATTGAAGGTGTCTTGGAGGTCAACCAGAGGGTTTTGCTGGTCGAAGATTTGGTCACAGACGGCATGAGTAAGCTGCGCTTCAATATCGGTATTCGAGCGCAAGAAGCAAAGATCACGGACTGTCTCTGTATTTTTGAGTACAGTTCGGATCGGCTGGGACTTTGTGAGGGGAGAAAAAACCTCGCCGACCACGACATTCGACTTCATACCCTAGCCAATTGGGATCACGTGTTGAATGTCGGCCTGGCCAAGAACTTAATCAGTGATGAGTCGAGCAAACAAATCCTGGATTTCCTGGCGGAACCGGAAGGCTGGGGTCGAAAGATGGGTTTCGAGTAATACAGACAGAATTGGTCGACGGGACGGAGTCGGAAAGTCCTGGAACACGCGAGACCTGAGGATCTCCACTCCCGCGGAGTGGCAGTCGTAGATCACTCGGTTTCGGTGGAAGAGCTAGATCGTCTTACCAAGGCAGGTATCCGAGGAGTCCGCTTTAATTTTGTTGATGTCGCTGATTCCCAGGGTGAACTGCCCTTGGAGAATTTGAAGCATCTCGCCGAGCGCATTAAGCCGCTCCAGTGGCACGTGGAGCTATTAGTTCACGTTGACAGACTTCCTGATTTTGACGAATTGTTCGCGGATTTCCCTGTCGACATCGTAGTGGGACACATGGGTAACATGCGTCCTGCTCAGGATGTCAACGCGCCAGGTTTCCAGGCCCTGTTGCGGCTCGTGCGCACAGGACGCTGCTGGGTGAAGGTAACTGCACCCTACCGGATTTCCTCCCATGACCTGCCCTATGGAGACGTGGTTCCGATAGCAAACGCGCTTGTAGACGCTGCGCCGGATCGCATGATCTGGGGCACAGACTGGCCTCATGTCATGCTCAAGAAGCAGATGCCAAATGACGGGGCCCTGTGTGATTTACTGGCAGACTGGATCCCCGACCCCGATAGACGGAATCAGGTGCTTGTCGACAACCCTGCGAAATTATATGGATTCCACTAAGCCCTACGTTCTCGCGCGACTCGCGGTTGCCTGCTCAGACTCCTTCAAGCTCGTCCCGTCGATACCATAAGTTATCGCGCCGGAGGTAAGTAGCATGAGTCCGAGCACTACCAAAAAGCCGTTGTAGGTTCCTGAATAGTCGAACGCGATGCTGCCGAGAAGCGGGCCGCTGGCAGAGCCGATCTGATGGACGATAAAACTGAGTCCAAGAATCAACCCGGCAATTCTTGGACCAACCGCTTCGAAAAACATCACATTGTTAACCGCA